>CAZKOI010000019.1:0-24848 GCA_964554315.1 uncultured Enterobacterales bacterium
CGTCGGCATCGGCATCAGTGTCACCCACGCCGGTACACCCGCCGGCATCTTCAAACTTGTCCAGGAGGTCGTTGCAGGTGGCTTCGTAGGTCTCGGCCTCGGAGCTTCCGTCGGAGATGAGATCTTCGAGCTTGTCAGCCCAAGCGATGGCATCTCCGCACTCGTAGTCCAGAGGGTTCTCGCCCTCCTCACAGGCGCACAGGGCCGCGGCAAGGTCGCCGCAGGCGTTGTCGGGATACTCGACGGTCTCACCGACGGACTTGGGGGTGCTACAGGCGGCGAGCGCCAAGGAAGAAAGTACAGCGACAAAGCGGATCATGCGGATGCTCCTCAAATGAATGCCCACCCTAATAGCACCTGTATGATCGATTCGCCTATTCATTTGTGTGACTATCGCGCTACAGAATGAGGGTGCGGACCAAAGACCAATGGCGGCGAGATTCGGCGATGTACCTCTCGCGGAGGCTGAACCGCTCGCTTGCGCCTCCGGATCGGGTGAGCGTCAATGTGACGTTGAGGTGCAACTTGACGTGCACGATGTGCACGACCTGCTACGACGCACCCGAGCTGAGCCTCGCGGAGATAAAGGGCATCATTGATCAGACCGCCGACTGGGGTGTCGAGGTGTTCAACCCGTTGGGTGGCGAGCCGTTCATGCGCCACGACATCGAGGACATCCTGGCCTATGCGGTCGCTCGAGGATTCTATGTCACGGTCACCACCAATGGGACGTTGATTACGGAACGGCGGGCGGATCGCATCGCCCAGATTCCCTCAGACCGCCTCCACTTCAACATCTCTCTCGATGGCGACGAAGCCGGGAATGACGAGATCCGATCGGCAGGGATGTGGCGTCGCGCCATTCAAGGGCTCCAGCGTATCCGAGCCGCCGATAGCCGTGCCGGAAACGCGCGTCGGAAGATTCTCGCCAATACCATCCTGCATGCCAGGAATGTGAGCCGTTTTGAGGCGATTCTTGACGAGCAAGAGGCGTTGGGCTTCGATGGGGTTCAGATCCTGAACCTGTTCAGACAGACCAATGACGTGCCAGCAGAGGCCTCCGCGCTCTGGTTTCACGCAGACAAGATGCCGGCTCTTCAGGACTTGGTCGACCGGCTGGCCCGGAGAGCCGAGCGCCAGCCGGTGGTGGGTTACCGCATTCAGAACACCCCGCTGAGCTTGCGACGCATCCCCGATTATTACACCGAGGCACTAACTCCGCTCAGTGCGCCATGCTGGGCTGGCTGGAAAGAGCTCTACATCAACGCCGATGGCCAGGCGATCATGTGCGATGGGGAGCTGGACTTTCTACGGGGTGGGTTTGGCAGTGTGCGTGACCAGACCCTCAAGCAGCTTTGGTCGTCTCGAGCGCTCCGCGAGCGAAGAGCAGTGGTCAAGTCGTGCACGACCCCGTGTGTACAAGACTGCTACCTGCGGGAGCAGAGTGACTCGGCACCGGACCTCATGAAGGACGCCGCAAAGAGGCTCTCAGCCCGCGTCCTGGATCGCGCCCGTCGGGTGGTCCCACAACCCAGCGTCAGCCGACCGGAGGTCCTTCGCCTAGAGATGAGCGACGTCTGTCCCTGTGGCTGGTCTGGGTGTACGACGCCACCACAGCGATGGCATCAGCTCACCCAGGCACTGCCATCGGATATCAGCGCGGAGAGCTGGCGGCGCTACCGCGACGGGCGCCTGGTCGACTTCGGGCGTGGCTTCATGGGGTTTGAGGTCGTGCGCCGTGTCGTCGAAGATCTGACCCGGGAGCGTCTGCGCTTCGCCGAACTCGCGCTTCGTTGGCGGGGCGAGCCGCTCCTTCATCCCGAGGCCGCAGGTATCATTCGATTCCTCCTCGACCACATCTCGAGAGGGGCCGTCGCGGAGCGTCTCATCATCGAGACAGATGGGCGATTTTTGACAGATGAAGTCGCTGTGCTGGCCGCTCTACCGGCCGCCCAAGTCTGGGTCCTCGATCTCGACCGAGGCGGGGAGGATGCGGTCGAGGCGGCTCGGCGAGCGCTCGCGCAGCACCGGCACCGGGGGGTCCAAGTTCTCACCTCCGTCACGGCGTCTGACCAACTCTCCGCCGCTGATCTCATGCGCTTCAACCTGCCCCTTCGCCTAGGGCCCCGCCCCCAGGACCGGGATGCGCTGTGGGTTCGTCGGGGCAGTCACGACCACTACCTCGCGGATCAGGCCGCGACCGAGTCATTGATGAGGCTTGCTTCCGAGCTCGGACAACCACCACCGCAGGTCAGCGACAACCGCCCGACAGCCGCACCGGTGCTCGGGCTTGAGCCGACGATCAGCTGGGACGGGAAGGTGACGGTCAGTCCCCTCGACGTGCAGCTCGAGAGGCCCAGAGGCGACGTGGTCCACAGCCGGATATCGGCGGACCTCTACGGTCGATAAATCCCGGGCGGCTGGCGCTTGATCCATCCCGCCCATCGCAGTGCTCCGATGGCGAACACCTCGCGTCTGGTCGCCACGTGCTTGATCTCGAGGCGCTCACCTGGCCCAGCGAGCCAAAGGGTATGTTCGCCGATGGTGTCTCCGGCGCGGATCGCGTGCGTGGGGATACCCGCCGCGCCTCCGGCCTCCTCCACCGCCCTCGCCATGCGCTTCGCGGTACCGCTCGGCGCATCCTTCTTTTGGTCGTGATGTGACTCGATGATCTCGACACGCCAGTCTTCAGGCATCTGAGCAACAGCCTTCTGGATCAGCTCCAAGAGCAACGGCACGCCAGCCGAGAAGTTGGGGACAATGGCGACGGGTGCGGACTGCGCGTAGGTTTCGATGGCTCCCCACGGAAGCTCGCCGGTCGTTCCGATCAACAACGGCTGACCGCTCAGTCGTCCGAGGAGTGCCTCTAGTCCTGAGGCGCTGCTGACATCGATGACCACCTCTGCCGAGGGAATGGCGCCGGTCCGCGTGACGGGCCCTGCGAAGTCCTCTCCCGCCTCTCCCGCAATCAGCTGGCCCAGTCGACCAGAGGCTCCGTGGATGGCAACAGACGTACCCACTAAAAGTTGACCGTACCCACGATGCGTGTACCCACGGCGGTGTCTTGAAATCCGCCGCCCAGTTCCTCATGTTCGAAACTGCTGAAGTATCGGCCTGGGAAGAAGAAGCCCACGGTTGAGCTCAGCTCGAAGTGGTCGAAGGGGCGGTAGTCGACCGTGAAGTCCAACTCGGAGCCGTAGCCCTTCTTACCAGAGGTCTGGTCGGACACCTTGTGGGCTTTGGCCGCGAACCATGCCACCTCGGTGTCTAAGCCCTCCATAATGGTCCACTGCATGACGGGTCGCATGTACAGCGCGTTGCTGATGCCGTCGCCGAGCTGCACCGCGCCGTACTCTCTCCCGCCGTTGGTGGATGCGTTGGGGTTGGCATGCATGAGAACGGGCATCGACTCCTCGAAGAGCATCAGCGAGGTGTTAAAGTCGGGGTCGAAGTAGAAGGTGCTGTACTCGCTGTCGTAGGGATCGCTGTCACCGGTCGCCATGCCGAGGGCGAGGCCACCGCGCAATCGATCATTGCCGAAGATGGCGGAGACGTGGGAGCCAAAGCCTGTCACGCGGACGTCGTTGACCGTCTCAGAGAAGTCGCCACCTCCGAGCTGGAATGCCATCTCCCACTCGAGGTGGGCGCCACCCAGCTGTGCCTCCGCCCAGAGGTCACCGGTGAAGACCCTGAACTGCGCGTCATCATTGAAGTTCTGCCAGCGGTAGGTGTTGTAGGTACCGATGCCGGCGCGCTCGCCGAGGAAGGCGACGGCACCGGTGATGGTCTTCAGGTCGTCGCTCTTGTTGCTGTAGTTCTCGGCATTGGTCTCAAACGCGCCGATCACGTGAACCCGGCCGAGCGGTACCGAAACCTGAACTCGATCGGATGTGTCGCCGTACTCCGAGAGCGGGTCATTGCCTGCGTTGTAGACCATGCCCGCACCCCACTCGACCGGCATCCGCCCGAAGCGAATCTTGGCAAAGTCGGTGTTCAGCTCGGCGAAGACGCGCCGGATGTTGACGTTGGTCTGGCCGTCGGCACCATCCGAGGTGAGCGGCGGACGCAGGCCCTGGGCGTACACGGCCGGCCATTCCTCACCGGTGATGGGATCCAGGATGGGAACCGGTTGCTCGCCCCACGGCACATAAGGCAGCACGTCGACCTCCGTAAACAGGGTGACATGCTCGGAGAGTCGAAAGGCCGGCGCCAGCCGCAGGCGATGGTCGGCCCACCAAGAGCCCTCTTCCGAGTTTGGGTTCCCGCTCTTGTCGGTGAGAGAGAGCGAGTTGAAGGTGCGGAAGGCGGAGCGATAGTGACCGTCCCACGACACCTCGACCGCGGTGGCCGAGGGTGAAGTCAGGATGGCGAGAGCTGTGAGGGGTCCGAACACGACGGTGTCCTCCGATGAGCGTGGCCTCGTATCGCGCGGGGAGGCCGAGCGCCATCGGCGACGAGGTTGACGACAGCCGCCGCCTAGGGCACGGTGGGGTGGAGGTGGTCTGTGCTCTCCTTCATGAAAATGCTCTGGTATCGCTGGAAGGGGCTCGCGCACCGCATCATCAAGGGTCAGACATGGGTCGTGATGGGAGCGGCTTACTGGATCGGGCTTGGGCCCGTTGCCCTTGTTCTCAGGATGAAGAACCGAGATCTCATTGACCGCGGACTCGGCGACCCCTCCTCAGCCTCACACTGGATCGCGCTGACGGCCGACCGTCAGGACATCCGCCAAGCCCAGCGCCCTTGGTGATCGCCTGAACTGCCCCGACAGGGGGCTCGTCTAGGGCTCTAGATCACGGTGTAGATGAAGGGCAGTACCGGACTTGACTCCGCGAACAGGATGAAGCCCACCATCAGCGCGAGGACAATGATGATGGGGGTCATCCACCACAGCTTGTTGTGGATGATGAAGTCCGCGAACTCTCTGACGATGCCACGGCGTTCTACGGGGATCTGGTCTTTTTCATCACTCATGGGCGAAGCGTATCACGGATATGGACGCTCATCTTGGTTCCGACGATTGGAATTCCACCTCGCCCCGAGCTGACCTCGATGGTGACGGGCGTCTTGGGGTCCGAAGAGACCTCGACCTCACGCTCCACACCGGATCGTCGGAGATAGGGGCGCAGGTGCGACGACCAGTCATGGGTGGTCTGCAGCGCGCAAGGAATGGGTAGGTCAGCGGTGATGGTGATCGCGCCCTCAGGCATGGTAGCGAGCGCCGCGGTCACCTCCGCAAGCCCTAGATCATTGTCGGACGGTCCTCTGAGCCAATGCTGAGGACACCCGGGGTCGATCGCGGGATCAGCCTCGAGGGCGGGAGTCCGCGTCACGGAGGCATGGACGGTCCAGAGTGTTGCGCACGCCAGTGCCACCGCGAGAGCGGGTCGGACCCGCTCTCGTCGGACCCACGCCAGCGCGATGAGCACGGCGATACTTGGGGTCAGAGGGGTCAGGAGTCTCGGGTACTTCTTTGGGATGAGGACGAGCAGAGCCAGGCCAGCGACGAGCCAAACCGTCGCCACCCAGAGCCCGTGGCGTGTCTGTGCGGAGAGACGTCCTCGTAGCCCAACGGCGGCGATCAGACCGGCGACCGTCAGAGGCGGCCCGAAGCCTAAGATGAGCAACACCTTGGGGTAGTAGAAGAGGTGAGGAACCGGCCCCCCCGAGCCGTGCCCGACAGTGGACGCCGACAGGTAGTCCAGCTGGCCTTGGAGTGAGAGCGTCCACCAGGGTCCCGCAATCGCCAGGGCGACCGCGACCGCGAGCCCGACAGACGGCCAATTGCGCAGACAATGGCGGCGGCAGAGCAGGCCCAGAGGGAGGGCGATGTAGAGCGGAAAGGTCTGCTTGGTGAGGAGACCCACGCCCAATGCCGCCCCCAAAGCCAAGCCTCGACTCAGCGAGGGGCGCTCGGTCCAGCGCTGCGCGGCGAGCAAAGAGACGGCCACCATCGCCATCAGCAGGCCCTCAGGCATGAAGTGCCGAGTCAATCCGTTGGCCATCGGCAGGCAGAAGACGCTGAGCATGGCAATGATTGCGGCGCTCGGTCGGTGCTCGCGCTCGACAAAGCGTGCCGCCAAGGCTGCGGTGGCGAGAGCCGTGACCCCGAGAGAGAGGAGGCACACCGCGCGAACAGCGACCCGTCCGGGGAGTCCGCCGTCGAGTAACCACCACCACGTGCCGACGAGCGCAGAGAAGGCCTGGGGGTATTCTCCCATGGGGCCAATCCAAAGGCGCTCAAGGAACGCCAGCCACTGACCCTCCTGCAGATCCGCAGCGAAGAGCTCCGCAGCGCCGACGTGCCCCTCTTCGTCACCATCCCTGACGAGGCGGTCTTGGGTCAGCCACGCAGCCGAGAGGCTCGTCCAGACGACCACCAAGGCGGCCTGGGCGACGTGAACACGGGCACCGGCGCTAGTTGAGGAGCGCATCGATCGATACCACCATGTCTTCGATGGGCTGAAGGCCCGTGTCACCGCGCCATAGGAGCATCAAAACGCCGATCGTCACCGCGGCCGGTATGACGGCCTCGAGCTTGTGTCCCCGCCATGCCTCAGCAGCGCTGACCACGGCGACCCCGGTCACTGCGATGAGCGGTAAGAAGTAGTGCGTCGGGTGGTGATCGATGGTCGCCAGCATCAGGCTGTAGATGCCGATGGCGCCGAGGAGCCATCGAGTGGCGGTGCGAGCAGGTGAGGGGCGAGGGCTCGCACATCCCACGATGGCCCAGATCAGGCCTCCGCCCGTGTAGGCGCCCCAGAGCGCATAGAATCCAGGGACACGCGGCAGCAACTTGGTCACGCTGTACTCCCCATGCCAGTGCTCAGGGAATGTCTCGAAGTAAAGAATGAATAACAGATCCTCGAGGACACCCGTGAACACCCCAATGGCCGCCAGCACGGAGCCGACCACAACCCAGGACCACAGATGTCGAAGGGCGGTCCATGGAGCCTTACCGCTGACCTGCCACCAGGTCATGAGGAAGATGCTGCTCACCACGACACCGGGCCACCTCAGCAAGCCTGCGGCGATGCCCATCGCGGCGATCCAACCCAGGCGGCCCTCCGCGATGGCCGAAGCAACGGCGATGATCGCCGCCGCGTAGAGACTGTCCGGGAAATTTTGTGAGCCCGGCTCGAGCATCAGCAGGCCGTGTGCAGCAACCATCATGGCGGGGACCATCACCGCGAGCGTTGGTGCCCTGGGTACCAGCACGGCGCACAGACGAACTGCGCTGAGACCGACGACCACGAGAACGAGCAGAAACAACGCTCCGGCAGCGGGGAGCTCGGCCTGGGTCACCACGGTCGCTGCCGACAGCAAAGGGCTCCACCCAGGCGGCTGGTTCAGCGTCGCCCAGCGGTCTCGTAGCATCTCTTGCGCCCATACTTGGTTCTCGACCTGATTGAGGATTTGGTAGTGGTGGACGAAGCGAAGCGTTCCCTCAGCATGAAGCATCCAGATCGCATCGGCTGTCGTCATGATGTAGAGGCGGTCGCCGGTAGCGGCGACCTCCAGCGTCTCGCCCTCCTCGAGTTGCACGGGGACCTCGATGGCCGCGACCCCGCGCTCAAGGTAGCGTCGAATGAGGCCCTCGCCTGGGAAGCCCGGCATTGAAGCCTCGACACGACCTTGCGCGCCTGCTGCACGAACCTCGGCCCCCAAGTCTCCCTGTACAGCAAGGACGAGGTGACCTTCCGTCGCCGCCTCGGCGCGCAAGGTCACCGTGCCATCGCGCGGGGTCACGGAGAGGGCGCCGGAGTCTTCATGCCCGTGGAGCTCAAGCTCCAGCGGGTCGACCACCTGAATCGGTAGCGCCTCATGGCGCCATTTATCCGCGCCGTCGAGGTACCAGTAGCTATCGAGAGGCCGTGCAATGTCTCCTGCACGCCAAATGGCGACCCAAGCGACGGCCGCCATCACAGCGATTCCGCCCACCCGCTCGATATTCAGGCTGCCCTGGGGAATGGCTCGATCCCGACGCAGCAGCCAGCCTGCAGCCGTCCAAGCGCCGGCGAGAAGCAATAGGGCCGATGCGTGTGCGTCCTCAGGAATACCCGACTCCCTGACGATAGCCACGTCAAGCCAGGTGATGGCTGCACCGATCCAGAACGCGTCAAGCAACCAGCGGAGGCGCGATGTCTGCCCATCGGTGTTCAAGGCTCTCGCGAACCCGAGGCCCGGCATCACAATGACCACCGGAATCAGCCAGACCGACCAGCCCAAACCCCAAAAAGGCGCGGTCATGGTTGGGCTCCTTCACCGAGCTCGCTGCGGACCCAGCTCACAGCATCGGCCAATGTGTGGCCCAAGGGGGGCTGTCTGATCGGGCCCCAGAGCGAGTTGGCCGCGTGGTGGTCGCCAGCGAGGAGCGGGACGTCGCCGACGCGCTGCGGTCGCACCCCTGGATGGATTAACTCGGGATCGGCCTTTGCTAGGGCAAACACCTGTTGAACGACGCTGAGGACGCTTGCCGTCTCTCCACCGCCGACGTTGATGATACGGCCGACCGCTCCCGGGTGTGCGCCGGCGGCGACGATCCCCTTGGCCACCGCCGAGGCGTGGTTCCACTCGCGACGCTGCTCGCCAGAGGTCATTTCAAAGGCATTGCCTTGGAGGGCCGCTCTCGCGGAGGCTGCGACGACGCTCGAGCGATCCCCGGGTCCGATGGCGCGGAAGGGTCTCACGACCACGTGCCCCGCCTCTCGGACGCATGTGCTCGCGGAGAGCTTGTGGCGGCCGTATGGCGAGGTGGGGCGGGCCTGCTGATGCTCTTGGTAAGGAGCCTCCACGTCACCATATTCTGCACAGGTACCGACCTGAACCATCCTTGCGCCCCGGGCCGTACAAGCGCGTAAGATCGCCTCCGTCGCTCGATAGATGCCACACTCCAGAGTGGTCTCTTGGTCGGGGGTTTCCTCGAGAATCACTGGCGCTGCGAGATGAAACACAACCTCGGGCTGGGCCCACTTCACCAAGGCCTCTGCATCCAGTGGAAGCTGCGAGGTGACCCGATGTTCGCCGTGGCAGGGGCGTCTATGACCGCCGGCAGAGAAGACCTCAGCCTCGGTCTGAAGAAGTTGCTCGGCCACCCAGGAACCCAGAAAGCCCGAAGCTCCGGTGACGAGTACGCGACGTCCGCGCCAGAATTCAGCAGAAATCCAATGCACGGGGCTACGATACACCCATTCGTGGGGTGGTTCGTGCGCTTGTTCCTTTTAGCGACACTGGTGGGCTGCAGCTTCAAGGCGGCAGGTGTGGACGGCGAGTCCGTCTCCGAGGCTGCGCTTGAGGACACCGGAGCGGAAGACACCGGAAGACCTGACGACGGCGACGGACCGGATCTCGATCCAGACCTCACCGACGATGACCAGGACGGCTACACCGAGGAACAGGGGGACTGCGACGATACCGATGACACCGTTCGCCCGGGACTCGTGGATGTCTGCGATGGACGGGACAATGACTGCGACGAGGCGGTGGACGAGGATGCTCGCGCTGAGGATGCATTCGAGCCCAATGACACCATTGACCACCCTCTGGGTAGCGTCGATGAAGTGGGGTCCATTGAGGTACGAGCGTTCATCGACAGTGAAGATGACGTCGACCGCTATCGCTTTGTGTACACAGACAGTCTCTTTGACGTTGACGGACTCACCGTGGAGCTGTCCAACCTCAGCGACGTGGTGACCTACAAGTTGAAGATCGTCGACTTGGGGACGGGTGAGGCGGTCTTCGAAGACTTCAGCACGCCAGACGATGAGGCGCTGTTCTTTGAGCTAGAGGGCGGTTTTGGCGTGGACTCCACCACATTCCAGGTCACGGTGTCTTCACTCGGTGGCGGAGACTGCCTGACACCGTACCGTTTGAATATCGTGCACACGGACTGGTGGCGGTAGGTCTAGACTGCGCCCTGGCGTGCCCGGAGAATCAGCGTCGCTGAGCGAAGTCGAGCCATCGCGCTGAGCCACCTGACCAAGCGCTCTGCGTCGCTCGTGCGGCTCCCTAAGGTTTCGTTGTGGCTGGCCTGAGCGTCGGGGTCTCCGTCGCCCCGCATGGCCCACGAGCGCATCAGGAAGCGGGCGGACTGAGCATCAAGTCCTTGGGCCTTGGAGTAAATGATGGGCAGGAAGCGGCCCTCGCTCAGGTCCGCCGTCGCTCCTCCTCGAACAATCTCTCCGTCGCTCTCGGCGATCACGATGACCCCGTCTTGACCCGATCGGAGACAGAACTTTCCGATGGGAGGATCAGCATGCTGGCTCAGGCTCCGGATGGCTCTCGAGAGACGAGCGGCACGATCCATACGGGCCGTACTCCTACCGGCAACACACAGGCGGTGACGCTCAGAGAGAAGGACTCCGCTCAAGCACTTCTGGAGTATCTGCACGGCGTCGGACGCCGTGGGGGGAGGCGCCGTGATCCACTCCTCCGCCAGCTGGGTCACCGGCGTCGTCTCTGCAGGATCTAGGGCGCAGATGATCTCCGCGAGGGAGCGGATGTTGTCTTGAGGCGTAGCAAGAAGGCTGAAGGCTCCCATACAAACCAGCTCGATGCTGCGGTCCCGCTCGACCATGAAGGCGGCCAACGGTCCGGGGTGAACCCGGCCCTGGGCGTGAAGCCGGCCAAGGGCTTGGAGCGAGAATCCCAGCGTTCGGGCCAGCTGCTCCGTTGAGGAGACGTCCTCGATGGGAAATCGATCCAAGAGCAGGCCGCCTCGAGTTATCGCCCGAAGGTGCGGCCAGTCGCCATCGGCGTGCCAGGAGACATCGCCTTGGGCGTCCAAGCTCAGCCGGCGCGACATGACGGGGTCGGTCCGCCATCGCGGTCGGAGACACCTCAGAAAGACACGCTCTCCGCCGTCGAGGTTCCACCCCTCCCAGGTGGTCGAGATGGCGTCGGTGGCCAGAAGGCGAACGCGTCGCGCGCCGTCGATACACGGCGGTAGGGACTGGTGTGCCAGCTCGAGGTCACGCATAAGCAACAGTTGGTCGTCATCACCGCTGTGCTCAGCTGCGATGCGAGCGTCAGTGACAGCGTTCAGGTCCGGCGGAGTCGAGATCACCATGAGGACCTACTGGGCTTCGGGGAAAGATGCCACCCTTATTCGGTGGTCTTGCACGACCACTCTCCGATGCGAGTCATGGTGAATTGCCCAGGGGAGTCGAGGATTCGATAGGCGACCACCAGATCTTCGGTGAACACCGCGAACTCGCGGTTGCCGTCTCCGTCGTAGTCTGCGGCGGCGATGACTCGGGGAGGGTTACAGGTGCCTGAGAGTTGATCATAGGCCAAGATTTTCTCTGCATTGAGGTCGGTGAAGACCACCGCAGCCGCGCAATCTCTGACACCGGTGGCAAGCAAGAAAGGCGGTGATCCATATCGGCGAGTCTTGGCCACACTCCCGACGTTGATGCCCCGTTGCTGAGAAGGAGATGTGCTCGGCACCTTTGCAGCGTACTTGCTCTTCGCCGGCAACACCTCATCGAGTCGCCACGCTGCGCGCTCGACTCGGTGAGCCTGGATGGCCGGCGACTTCTTCATTTCGGTCAGTTTTGCCCCGGCTGGAAGCACCAGCGCGCCGCCCTTAGGGGCCCCCTTGGCGGCGACTCCTCCGCAGACGAGAGGGTCTCCGCTGGTTCGAACGGTGGCGGCGTCTCGAGGTCCCAGAACCACGTCACCCCCACCAATCTTCCATGCGGTGGCGTTGCGCCAGAACATGGCACCCCACCCCTCCTCGAGCGCCTTCTGGGCCTTTAGGGCGCTCGAGGGACCCGTCACACGTGCAGGCGCAGATGGCGGGGAGCCGCTCAACCCGTTGCTGTCGGCGGGCTTGTCATTTCCCCCACAGCCCGTCAGCATTGCCAGCACGACTCCCCACATGGGCAGCGAGTGTACAGGGAATCGTATCGGGTGGGCGATGAGGATCGGAATCATGACGTTCAACCTTGGGAGCCGGCTCGTACAAGACGCTGCGACCGCGTGCAAAGGTGGCGCGAGACGGAAAAAGTCGAAGGCCGGGGTCCTCTACAGTCGACGAATGTTGGGGGGGGGACGCATTCGACGAAGCAGCAGGGGAAACCCGGCCTTCTGCCTACGAAGAGACCTCCGCCGGCCCTAAAGTCGTAACGGAGGTCGTATGGGGTGTCAACGGAAGTTGATCCGCATTCAACGCCCCCTATTGAGGGGCTGACGCACCGCCGCAGTACGGTGTACCGTTCTCTTCGCGTTTCGCATCCTCGAGAACCTCGTAGCCCCAGCGATCCATCTCGAGCTCATCGATCTCGAAGGAGCCACGGACCAAGAGGCGTGAGCCTGCCTCGGCACCTTCGAAGAAGATCTGGAAGTCGCCTGCAACCGTCTCGCCAGGAGCCACCGTCTGGCCGGTCTTGAGACGAACCCAGGAGGAGTGGACTTCCATCCAGCCGTCCAAGCCGGAGATGGTGTTGTCGATTGGACGCCACATGTTGGCCTCAAGCTTGTGCTCAAAGCGTGCCTCGCCATCGGCCAGCTGGCCGTCGCCGTTGGCGTCATTGACGGCACCCAGCGCGAAGACCATCTCGTCTTCCCACGTCATCGCCTCGCTGTCGCCATCGAAGCCTTCGCACTTGTCGCCCTTGACGGTCGCACACAGGCTCTCGAAGTTGGCCTGGTATTGCTCGATCCAGTCGACGTAGTTGTTGGCGCCAGCGAATCCGATTCCCCCGGCGTGCCCCTCAACGTCCACCCCGAGGAAGCCACCGGCGAGGGTACCGCCGGTGAGCGCATCGGTGCCCCAAGGCAGCGGGCTACCGTTGAGGTCGTAGTGGCCATACTCACCGGGGTGAGAGTTGAACTCCTCCGCGGCGAACTTCGCGTGGCTGAATCCGGCCACCATATCGTCCGAGAGGTACCAGCTGTTCTCAGAATCTTGGGGATCGACCTGGTAAGAGCCGGCTGTCAGGTAGTAGATGAGGTTGCCCTCTTCGTCTTCAGACCACTCTTGCACCCAGTTCGAGCCGTCGCTGAAGTCGCGGAAGAGCTTACCCTCCTCGTCTTCGAGACAGTCGTCGGGTGCGAAGGCCGGATCGATCGACCACACGTAGCGGAAGTCTTGATCGTCTCCGATATCAACGTGAATGGTCAGCTGGAGGTCGCCCTCCGAGTTGATCAGCGCCTCGGACCGCCAAGCATCGAGGTCCCCGGTCAGCGCGTAGTATCCATCTTCGACGATCCAGGTGTTCTTCTCGAGGCTTCGAAGCTCTTCGCACTCGGCGGCGAAGGCAGCCACGTCGTCCTCGGTGCAGTCATCGAGGTAGGCGCCGTCGCACTTGCCGTCGGCCGGGTTGAATGTTCCGGCATCGTTGGTGCGGGCACAGTCGCCGCCGATGAATTCATCGGAGTCGCTGAAGCCGCCCATCGTTGGGCCAATGTAGCCCGGGTCAAACATGCAGGTCTCGGCATCCCAGCCGCGTCCGGAGCACTCAAAGCGAGTGGCTGCGTCCATGCTCAGTTCACCCTCAAGCAGCGTTGGAGATGAGCCTGCGGCGAGCCATGCGTACCAGTCACCCTCGACGTCAGCATGGTCGGGGGCACAGCCAGTCAGGGCAGCAAACAGAAGGAAGTTCATCTTGACTCCGGAGCGCACGCGTGCACGCGCGTAACAGTTTGAAGCATGGGTATAGGTCGCTGTGGGGGCGTTGGCAAGCCCATGACACGACGCCGATACAGTGTCGCGACGATTCGCATTGTTGAGGGGCAAGGGGCGGTTGGCCCTACAGGGGCTTTACTAGTCCGTCGTGCGGGTGTGGATGAGCTTGCCCTCTGGACTCGATGTGATGAATTCCAGATCACCATCACGGTCGACGTCGCCCAAGTAACCCCGGCCGATCGTCTCTCGCTCGGTGCGCACGGACACGGCAGGCGCCAAACCGTTCTCGAGGCCGCGGTGGATGGAGAAGACGCCCGAGTCGTCATCATAGACTGTCAGGTCAGGTCGACCGTCACCATCCACGTCCACAATGTCGAGGTATCCCCGGCTGGGCAGCCGCTGACTTCCGCTGGCCGACTCCACCCAGGTATCGAAGGAGCTGGTGATGATCTCATCTCTTCCATCGCCGTTGAAGTCTGCTGCAGCCATCTGGCACCCCATCACGCTGCAAGAGAAGACCTCGTCGGCGCCGTCGCCATCGCTATCAGCCATCACGATGCCAGCGGTCGGCCCCGCGCTGCCGGTCGCGACCACGCTCTTGTCGTTGCCGTAGATGGTCCAGTCCCCCGAGCTGTTCGCTGCGGCCACTCCGAAGAGACCCGGACCGGCCGCACCACAAGCGATGAACTCGGCCTCCACGGCGAGCGGCTCAGTCCAGACGTTCTCGAGCGAGAAGTTGCCCTCCTCCGGCACCATTCGAACGCGATGCAGACCAGGCCCATCGGCACCGTAGACCAGCGCATAGATGTTTCGGTTGCAGGTGACCATGTCCAGCAAGAGTCCGGGCTGCGTCGGAACGGCGCCAGCGCGCTGGACGGCCGGTCCATCATCGCCCTCTACGAACCACCATCCGGCGATCGTCGGTACGCTGCTGTCATCGGTTGCCCCGACGACGCTCACCTTACTGTTTCCGATCAAGTCTCCAGCGTACATGGGTCCGGCGAGCCCCACGTTGTACGAGCGAAAGCCCACCGACTCCACCGACCAACCCCCGGTGCTGGGCTCGACGCCGGTGCGGAGTGTCACGCCATCGCGAAGGATCGCGAGGTCAGCCCGGCCGTCTCCGGTGTAGTCGCGTGCAGCGATGGGGCCAACGGGACCCATGCCTACGGTGGACTGGGACACGAATTTCGCCTCAGCACCGTCGAAGCGAATGGCGTTGATGATGTTGTCCTCGAGGGTGAGCAGGTCCTCCGAGCCGTCGCCATCTAGGTCAGCAAAGGCCGCGTCGAAGGGTCCGAAAGAGAGGGGATACTTGGTCGGTGGCTCCCCCAACACGTAGAAGACGAGCTCTTGGGCCTCGGCATCCGACGGGCCGACCACCGCGATTTCAGGCACCCCTGAACCGTCGAGGTCGACCGGTGGCAGCAGAAAGGAGCCCGGCTCGGCCTTGTACTGGGCGATCTCAGGCGGGCTGCCGCCCACCCAGCCCTCCTCGGTGATGGTGTACCGTCGCAGCACACCTGACGCGCCGGAGAGAACGGTGATGTCAGGGTCGCCGTTGTTGTCATCGTCCGATGCGGTCAGGCCCTCGATAGGAAAGCTCAGCTCCAGCGGCTCGGTCGGCTCAAATCCCCACTGACCGTCACCCTCCAGCACCTCAACGAGGCTCTCCTCTGTACTGGTGATGGCCACAACGATGTCAGCCAGTCGGTCTCCGTTGACGTCGGCCGCAGTGACGCCCGCGATGTCACGGTCCCCCGCTGACCAGGCCCCGCCCCAGCCGTAGCCTCCACCGGCGCGCCCCCTGAGCGCAACTACCTGGGTGTCTGCCCACACCACTAGGTCGAGGATGCCGTCCCCATCCAGCTGCGTCGCCCACATCCCGTCGATGTAGTAAGGCAGGTTGGCGACCTGATGAGGCGTCTGCTCGGGGTCCATGGGCACAAACCAGATCTTGTCGCCAGCGCCGACGGCGACGCCGGTTGAGCCCGGAGCGATGAAGTCTGCGCTCTCATCGCTCGTATCCAAGAGGTGGTTCTGAGGGAGCGGCATGTCCGGCAGAGCGGACGCCAAGCCGAACGCTTTTGCGGCCCGACCGATGACCTCTGTGTTGGTGGCGCTCTGGACCTGAACCTCCGCGATCCGGCCGGCGGGTACGTCGACCAAGGCGGTCGCGTAGCCTGTGGCGTCAAAGGTGAGCTGGTTCCCAGCGATCGTCCCCCCGCCCCGCACAGCGACGGACGCGGAGCCGCCACCAATGGCGACGCCGTAGCTGTTTATCTGGCGAATCGGGACGGCGACGGTGCCCGAACCTGCCGCATCGTGCAGCGTGATGCCCATCACGGTGCTGGCATCGACCTCGTGCAGGCGCGCAGTCTCGGTGACTTCCTCACCGCAGCCCATGAGGGCGAGCGTCATGATCAGGGGTGTGGGACGCATGGTGGTCCTCCTCAGGTAGCTGAGTGTACCGATAGTCGGCCCGATTGGGGAGTCAATTCCGCCTTCGAGTGGCTGCCAGGGGCATCCAGAAGCACAGCCAGAGGAGGGGCGTGCTTTGCCCGCAGCCTGCATCCAGGTCACCCAGCGGTGGCAGTCGAGCCTTGCCTGCGCCGACGGCAGGATCCTGGACGGACCACACGGGGTCCGGAGAAATTGCGCTGGCCTGGAGCGCGCGCGCGGCATCCCGTGGGGTGAGGGAAGGGTCTTCTGAGAGCATCAGCGCGAGCGCTCCCGCGACCGCTGGGGTGGCAGCAGAGGTTCCATAGAAGCGGCCCTGCCCGTAGGCCGAGGTGCTGAGCCCGTCCGGTCCGCTGATGTCCGGCTTCGCCGCGCCTCCAGCAGTAGGTCCGTGAGAGCTGAAGGTCTCGGCGTCGTTGATGAGGTAGTCATCCGCGAGGACGGCGCCGACGGTGAAGACGTGGGGATGGCTGCCGGGGTCGGTGACCGAGCCCGCTGGCGTGGGCTCGAAGACTTGGCCACGTCGGGGCATGACCTTGAAGTCAACGGGGCTGGCTCCGGTCCGCCTGTGGACCACGAGGTAGTGCCAGCTGGCCTCTTCGGACCGGGCCGAGAGCGTCTCCACGGGAAAGCAGGCATCGTCTCCTATGCGCTGGGTTCGACGACTTCGGGCCACGAGGTTCCCGGCATCATCGTAGAGGTAGGCGTCGAGATCGGTGGTGCCGCATCGCCGGTATTCGTCCCAGGTCAGCGAGACTTTGTTGTCGCCCTCGGGGAGGTATATCGGGAGATACTCGGAGCCCCACTCGAAGTCATGACGTCCATCGAAGTTGGGATCGCTGAAGGTGTCCGACCGGTGTTGCTTTGCGTAGTTGCCGGCGCTGTTGACCAGCAGGATCCCCGCCTCCACCAGTCGGTCCACCGCTTGGTTGATGCTCCCGGTGCCGTCATAGAACGACTCGCTAAAGAACGACATCGACATGCTGATGAGATCGACCTCCTCCCGGATGGCCCACTCAACGGCGTTCTCGAGCGCAGTGAGGCCATTGACCCTCACAAGATGAAGCTCCGCATCGGGAGCGATGGCCGCGATCACCTCGGCACAGGCAATGCCGTGCTGCCCTGTCTCGAAGGCGAACTCCGGCGTAATGGTGTCGATCGGCAGGGCGCATGATCGATGGGCAAAGCAGTCGTGACTGGTGTGAGCACGGAGCGTCGGGTGCCGCTCGAGCCCAAACCATTGGATGTCGAAGATCGCGACCTTTACCCCGTCCCCCGTGATGCCGGCACGATGCCATGGGGCGGCACCGATGGCGTCGATGGCCTCGATTGCGGTCCATCCATCGCCGACAGCCTGGGTGGTCTCGGGCACCGGCTCGGGTCGGTAAGGGGTGCCATCGCTTGGGGGCCCCAGCAGCGTCGAGCCGAGGTGACTCGACGCGATGGCCTGCGGATGGTCGGGCACATCGACGCGCACGAGTTCAGATGCAAGCACCGGAGAGATGGCCAAGAGGATGAGCACGGTTAAGCCTACCCGAAGAATGCACTCCAGGAGTACCGGTGTCGACCATAGGACAGACGCAGCCCCCATCCCGACTGATGACGAGCTTCGATCCTGGCTCACTCGGGGCGCCGACCCACACGCCCGATGAACTCATGGAGTTGGAGCGTCAGCACGGCGCGGCACCTCGCGCCCCGCTGCCGGTTGTGATCGCTCGCGGGCGCGGCTGCTGGGTCCAAGACATGGAAGGTCGGCGTTACCTCGATCTTCGTGATGCCGACTCGGCACTGAGTCTGGGGCACCGAAACCCTCGCTTGATCGCCGCCCTCAAGGCACAGGCCGACAGAGTGACCCTCACGGCCGAGGATGTGCATAGCGACCAGCTGGGCCTGCTGGTCTCGCGACTCTCGGCCCTGACGGGCTTCGAGGTGGTTCGCCCCACCCGCACCGCAGAAGAGGCGCTTGAGGTGGCCATCACCGCTGCGCGGGGATGGGCCTCGTCAACCAAGGGCATCGCAGCGTGTGACGCCGGTGTGGTGATGCTCGATGCTCAGGCGGCCTCTCCCTCAGGGGCGAACGTGGTGGTCATTCCTCCGGGTGATTTGGAGGTGCTGGAGGGGGCGGTTGGTCCTCAAACGGCGGCGGTCATCATGGAGCCGGTCCAGTTGGCGAGCGGCCTGGATCTCTTGGGTTCGGGGTTTCTGCGCTCGGTCCGCGAGCTCTGCGACGCGAAGGGCGTCCTTCTCCTGCTTGATGAGCGTCGAACCGGACTGGGGCGAACGGGCAAGCTGTTTGCCTGGAGTCATGCAGGGGTCCGTCCGGACGGCGTCATCCTCGGTCAGGTCCTGGGCGGTGGCGTCCTCTCCATGGCTGCCTTTTTGGGCGACCCGTCTCTGCGCACGGCGGTCTCGGGTAACACGACGGTCGCGAGCGCTGGTCCGCTCGCGGCGGCGGTTGCTCTCGCGGTGATCGACGTCACCGAAGAGGACGGGCTCATCGAGCGCGCGGCCACGATGGGGGCGCCAATGCTGGAACGCCTGCGATCGATGGAGGCGCCAAAGCTGGCATCCGTTCGTGGGATAGGTCTCCTGATCGATCTCGAAATCAAGGCCTCGGCGGGCACAGCTGAGCGCATCCGTAAGGCCCTGCTCGACAAGGGTGTCTTGACCGCTATGGAGGGCCCCCAGACCGTTCGGCTAGCGCCCCCGCTCAACATAGACTCGATCGACATCGAGTGGGCCCTGTCCTGTCTAAGGGAGGTGCTGGCGTGAGCATGTTCAGCTGGCGGCTGAGGCTGGTCCATGAGGGTAATGCGGGGATCGTCCTCGAGAGAAGCGGTCGCCGGATCCGCTTTGACCCTGTGGCGCCGCTAGAGCACGATGACATCGTCATCTTGACCGGAGCCGATCCGTTTGCGCCGGAGCGGTCGGTCGGATTTCACACCGTGGTGCGAGGTCATGGACGAGGCGAGGTCGACACCGAGATTGATGGCGTGCGCTTTGAGGGCCTTTCCTTTGAGCCCGTGTCCAGGGATGGTGGAATCCGACGATGGGTCTCTGCCGCTCGTCAGCCCTCGGAGGCGGCTCGGCGCTGGCTCGCCCGGCGTCGCCCGGATGTGGCGACGATTTGGCGCCTGACCTTCGAAAACGGCGAGCAACTGGTTCACCTTGGAGGGGCCTTTCATGGGGGGACCGATGTGGGTTGGGCCGCCGACGTAGTGACGCGCTTCGGGCAGCCGAAGTGGCTCATTGCCAGTGCACCGTTTGGGCACGCTGCGACGGCCGAGTCTCGCCTGCCGGCAATGGCCGCGGAGCACGTGTTGCTCGCTGACCTGGATGGCGATCTTCGGCGGGCGGCCGGGAGACCGACCGAGCTGGTCACACCGCTTGCGGACCGGCTCGAGGCAGCGGGTCTGCCCGTCATGGTGTTTGTGCCGGGGAGCAGTATTCGTTTCGAGTGAAATGACGTATAGTCGGCCTCGGTCGCGTCCAAACCCCGCGGCCCCAAGATGAGGAGGTCACGGTGGGTATCTTTGACAAGCTGACAGGACAGATCGGGGCGCAGTTCCTGGATGTCATTGAATGGACCAATGACGCACCCCATCTCATCGCATGGCGCTTTCCCATCTTCGATCACGCCATTCAGGATGGCGGCCAGCTCATTGTTCGGGAGGGTCAAGCGGCGGTCTTCGTGCAAGAAGGCGTGCTCTCCGATGTCTTTGGTCCGGGGCGATACGAGCTCTCGACCAACAGCCCTGCAATCACCGGGTTCTTCGACACGATCGCCTACCAGTTCAACAACCCGTACAAGGGCGACGTCTACTTCTTCAACACCAAGAAATTTGCGGAGAACGGATGGGGCACGAAGAACCCCATCATGTACGAAGCCGAGGGCTTCGGCGCGCTCGAGCTCCGGGCCTTTGGGCACTTCGACTTCAAGCTGACCGACCCTGCAGTCTTCCTGCGGGAGGTGGTCTCGACGGAGAGTGAGGTCAGCATCGACCAGCTCGTTGGAAAGCTGCGCAGCAAGATGGCCAGCGCCTTCGGCGACATGCTGAACGAGTCACAGCTTCCGTTCGCCAAGGTCGCCGGGCAATTTGAAGAGCTGGGAGCGGCCATGATGGCCTCCAAGGCGGAGGCGTTCTCGGAGCACTTTGGGGTCACGCTGACAGACTTTGTGGTGGAGAGCGTCTCTCTCCCCGAGGAGGTGCTCAAGAGCTTTCGAGAGGCTCAGAGCATGAAGATGGTGGGGGCCGGTAGCTACTCGGAGTTTCAAGCGGCCAAGGCGATCCGCGAGGGCAGTGACGGTGGCGGTAGCGCCAGCACGATGATGCAAGCGGGTGTCGGTATGGCGATGGGTCAGATGATGGCCGGTCAGATGGCGCAGGGGACGCCAGCCGCGGCACCCACCGCGGGCGCTGTACCCCCTCCGCCGCCGGCGCAGGCCCTGTATCACTACAACGGCGTGTCCGGATCGGGGCAGTTTACGGCCGAACAGATCGCGGGCATGGTGGCGACGAATCGGGGCGGTGCCCACAATGTGTGGGCGAGCGGCTGGGCAGAGTGGAAGCCATGGTCGGCCGTACCGGAGGTCGCTCGTCTGGTCCCGCCGCCGCCGCCAGGAGATGGGCCGCCGCCGCCCCCTCCGCTTGATTCGGAATGACGCAGTCCTATCCTTGCTCGGGATGCAGTGCTGACCTCAAGTGGTCCCCCGGTGATGCACAGCTGTCGTGTCCCTATTGTGGATGCACCACCCCAGTGGTGGCCGATTCCCCGGAGGATGCTGAGGCCGCCGTCGAGGAGCTGGACCTCGATGAAATGCTGGCGAAAGCGCCCAAGGGATGGGCCGCGGAAGTGTCGGAGTTTCGGTGTGCATCTTGCGGTGCACTCACGGCCGTCGAACCCCAGGTCACCGTCAGCAGTTGTGCATTCTGCGGCACCACCAAGGTGGACCTGCAGCCGGCAGAGGGCGAGATCCTTCAGCCGAAGGGCCTGCTCCCGTTTGCCGTAAAGCGAGAGACGGCAAGGAGTGGTTTTGGGGGATGGGTAAAGAGCTTGTGGTTTCGGCCCAACGACCTCAAGCGTCTGGCCCGCCTCGACGGCCTCAAGGGGATCTACATACCGGCCTTCACCTTTGACATGAAGACCCGGACAGAGTGGCACGCCATGGCTGGGTACCACTACTACGTCAGCATGCCGGACGGAAAGGGGGGGACGAAGAAGGTTCGCCGGACCCGCTGGGAGCACGCCTCTGGGCTGATTCGGAGGGACTTTGATGACTGGTTAGTGCCGGCGACCGCGGGACTCTCCCCACAGATATTCAAGGGGCTCCTCCCCTATGACACGACCGGCCTTGTGCCCTACGACAATCGCTATCTCGCCGGCTTCATGGCAGAGCGCTACCAGGTGAACCTGCGAGAGGCCTGGGACACAGGCCGCGCTGAGATGGCGAGCGTCGTCCATGGACTGGTGGTGGCGGACATCCCCGGCGACACCTACCGAGACCTGGACTACGACATCCGCTCATGGGATCGGACCTTCAAGCACTGCCTGCTGCCTGTCTGGATTGCAGCCTATCGCTACAAGGGTGAAGCCTATCGCTTCGTGGTCAACGGCGTCACCGGAAAGCAGACCGGAACAGCCCCATACAGCTGGATCAAGATCACGCTCGCCGTTCTTGGCGCCATGGGCGCGATCGCGGGTGCTGTTTGGCTGGCGCAGGAGGCCTGAGACCGGTCGACGAAGTCGCGACACGGGGTGTCCTCTGGTCGTGACCTTATGCGCCTTCTTACGAGTCTTTCTGCTATAGTCCGCGGGCTGTGTGAGGCCTGCTATGGGGGTGGTCCTGACCGAGGCGCAAAACCGTGAGGACTGCCGTGGCATTGGTAGACGTCATTCAGTGGAACGCACCGAGGGGTGTGTATGCGATCAAACATCCGAAGACCGATCTCGGCACCTGGACCCAGCTGATTGTTCAGGAGACCCAAGAGGCGATGTTGATGAAGGAGGGGCGATACTTCGGTCCCTTCGCGCCGGGTCGGCACACCCTAGACACGAAGAATTTTCCGCTGCTCGAGACCTTCATGCGGATCCCGTTTGGTGGCAAGACGCCGTTCACGGCAGAGGTCTGGTACGTCAACAGGGCCACCGCTCTCGACGTCAAGTGGGGAACAGCGACGCCCATGCAGCTCAAGGATCCCGCGTACAACATCATGTTGCCCGTTCGGGCCTTTGGGCAGTTCGGCATCAAGATCGAGGAGACGAAGCGGTTCTTGGAGCGCCTTGTAGGGACGCTCCCCGCCTTCACAGAGACGGAGTTGGTGTCCTACTTCAAGGGGATTGTGCTGGCTCGAGCCAAGGATCTCATCGCTGAGCACATCATGCACAAGAAGATCTCGATTCTCGAGATCTCGGCCTACTTGTCGGACATCTCTGAGGTCCTCGAGGAGCACCTGTCGACCGAGTTTAAGGAGTTCGGACTGGCGCTCCAAAAGTTTCGCATCATGTCCATCTCTACGCCCGAGAATGACCCTGCTGTGCAGCGTCTCAAGGAGGCCCTGGCCAAGAAGGCCGAGATGGACATCATCGGGTTTAACTACCAGCAGGAGCGCTCCTTTGAGGTCATGCAGGCTGCTGCCGCGAATGAAGGCAGCGCCGGTGCCATCATGGGTGCGGGTGTTGGCGCGGGCATGGGGGTTGGCATGGGGGCGGCCATGGGTGGACAGATGGGTGGCATGATGGGCCAGCTGAACACGGCGACGCCGCCGCCATCGCCGGGGGCGTCGCCCTTCGGCGGACCTGCGGTTGAGTTCTTTGTTCACCTCAATGGTCAGCAGATGGGCCCCTACCCCATGGCCACCCTCAAGCAGGGAGCGGATGCCGGCCAGTTCACGCGAGACACCCATGTCTGGAAGCAAGGCATGCAGGGCTGGCTACCCGCTGGCCAGGTCCCGGAGCTCCAGGCCCTCTTTCAGGCCCCGCCACCCTTCGGAGGAGGGCCTCCGCCGTTCCCGGGCGCGGCGGCCGCAGCGGGCCCTCCCCCAGGGCCGCCAAGCCCTCCGGGAGCGCCTGACACGAATGAGCCCGATACCGAGTAGGGAGAGACCATGTCTAGAGACAATAAGGCGGTAGCCGTCGGCGTTCAGGTGGCCATCATGGTCGCCTCAATCGCGGTCTTTCTCGGAGCCGTTTCTCTCGTTGGTGGTGGCTTCTCTGACCGAGGCGCGCGCTTCTGGGTCACGGTTGTGAGCATCGTCTTTGCGCAGGTGGTCTGGTTTAACGTCCCCATTTGGATGGCCGCGTCGGACGCTCGGAACAAGCTCTCGTTCCCGTTTCAGTTCACGGCGATGACCTTCTGCACGCTCTATGCCGCTGGTGTTTTTCTCATGGCCTTGTTGGTGGCGTTTACGCAGATTGGTGCCGCCTGGGTCTGGGTTGGGCACATGCTGCTGCTCTTCTTCCTGGCGACCAGCTTGGGCGTCTACTCGATGGCCAATCGGTCGATTGAGCAGATGGACGTGGCTGACCGTAAGGCAAAGGCCGGTGCCGCTAGCTTGAACCTTCATGTCCGGGCCGTGGCCGATCGGATGTCGCTGTGTGAGGCGTCGGGTACGGAAGAGGCCGAGGCTGCGGTCCGGGATCTCGTCGATGCGATGCACTACGCGACCGGAGAGTCGCTGCCTGGCTCAGAGGCGGTAGACGCGGAGATCTCCGGGGCACTGAGGTCCATTGAGGGCGTCTTGATGGAGCTAGAGGGCAGTTTAGACGACGCCAAGGTCAGCGAGGCGGTAGGGAGAATCTGTCGAGAGGCGAAGCTGGCCAAGCTCGCCATTCAGCGTCGCGAAGACCTCATCAAGACTCTTCGATAATTTTGGGCCACTTTCGACTCGCTTGATCTACACTCAGCGCTCAGACCGGTGCCGGGAGATCACCATGAGACTTTGCGAGTTCTGCAGCGCAGCCGTCGATGACGCCACCAACCAGTGCACGGGCTGTGGTGCCGCTCAGAGCACCTCTGCGCCCGCCGCTGCGCCGGCTCCCAGCCCGCAGATGAATGCGGCTCAGGCCGTGCAGCAGGCCATTCAGGGAGACAAGCCCAAGGGCAGCATTGGCTGCTTGGTTGGCTTGGCCATCATCTTCTGGCCCGCGGCGATTGTGTACTACTTCATGCGCCGCTGGAAGTAGCGTCGTAGCGTAGAAGCCCTCACCCGTTGGTGTTCTTTACGTACAGCTCCTGAAGCTGGGCAGGGTCAACCAGGTTGGGTGCCCCCGCCATGAGGTCTTGCGCGGTCGTCGTCTTCGGGAAGGCGATGACGTCGCGAATGTTCTCCGTACCGCAGAGGAGCATGCACCAGCGGTCAAAGCCCATGGCCAAGCCGCCATGGGGCGGTGCGCCGTATTGCAGCGCGCTCATCAAGAATCCAAACTTGTCCTGAGCCTCTTCGTCGGAGAGTCCGAGTGCCTCGAACACCTTGGCTTGGACCGCGGAGTCGTGGATCCGAATCGAGCCACCGCCGATTTCATAGCCGTTGCAGACCAGGTCGTAGGCGTCGGAGAGGATGTCACCCATCTGGTCCGTGCCGAGCCACGAAATGTGCTCATCCAGCGGCTTGGTGAAGGGGTGATGCATGCTCGCCCAGCGGCTGTTGTCCTCGTCCCACTCAAAGGCGGGGAAGTCGACCACCCAGACAAAGGCGAAGCGGCCGGCCGGAATGAGGTCGCGCTCCCGGGCGATCTGCTCCCTGAGCTTGCCCAAGCC
>CAZKOI010000020.1:0-2397 GCA_964554315.1 uncultured Enterobacterales bacterium
CCTTCTGGTGGTAGCTGACGGCCGTGCGGTGACTCTCGTCCCGAAGCGCCGCGAGCAGCAACAGAGCCGGATCTCCCGAGCGCAGTCGGATGGCCTCCTTGATGCCCGGCACGACAACCTTATCAAGGGCATGCCGCTCCCCCCTCGCATGCTCTGTACGTGGCTTAGAGAGCCCAATTACGGGCACGCCATGGCACCCGAGGTCTGCGAGTACGGCCTGTACGACCGAGACCTGCCCCTTTCCGCCATCGACAACGATGAGATCCGGTAGCGCGTCCTCTGGCTTGGCCTCCGCCGCGCGCGCACGCTTAACGCGACGATGGAGAATCTCTTTCATGGTCGCGTAGTCGTCCGGTCCTTGCACAGAGCGAACCTTGTACCGTCGATAGCGGCTTCGATCGGGCGTGCCATCGATGAACACCACCTGACTGGAGACGGGATCCGTCCCCTGGATGTTGGAGTTGTCAAAGCACTCGATGTGACGTGGCGGCCGAGGGAGTCTCGCGACCTCCGCAAGACGAGTGAGAGCCTGGTCGGTCCGCGCGTCCTTCAGCCGAGCCCGTCGCAGCGCGCTCTGGGCGTTCTTCATGGCCAGATCGATGGCGCGCTGCTTCTCTCCGCGTAGCGGCACACGAACGACGACCTTGGCCTGCTTTCGCTCGCGCAGAATCTCTGCGAGGGTGTCGACACCATCGATTGACGTACCCACCAGCACCTCGGCCGGTATTCGGGCCGGGTGGCTGTACCACGCCATCATCAAGGAGAGAATCACCTCACCGTCATCCCCCACAACTCCATCCGCAGGAAACGACCGTGACTCCTGCATTCGGCCTTGACGAAAAGGCAGCACCAGCGCCATCGCACGATCCGCTTCGCGAGCCAGGGCCCAGACATCGCGATCACCGCCGCGTTTGTCCACCGTGATCTGTGCCTCTAGGCTGGCCGTCACCGCCTTGATGAGGTCTCTCACGCGCGCGGCATCCTCGAACTCTTCCGCTTCCGCATGGGCCATCATCCTCGACTGGAGCCGTGCCAAGAGTTCTTTGTTCTTGCCCGACAGGAACAGGATGCTCTCGTCAACGACGGCGGCGTACTGTTCCTTGGTGCAGAGGTCAACACACGGCGCGAGACATCGGTGCATCTGATGCAAGAGACAGGGTCGTGTTCGGCGCTTAAGTTCGTCGTCAGAGCACGTCCTCAGAGGAAAGCGGCGCGACAGGAACTCCAGCGTCAGCCTTGCACGATGAGCGGACGCATAGGGCCCAAAGTACTGAGCTCGGCCATCGATCTCCCGGGACACCGTGTAGCGTGGCCATGCGGCGCGACGATCGAGGCGAAGGTGCAGGAAGCCCGAATCGTCCCGAAGCAGCACGTTGTATCGAGGACGGTGTTTCTTGATGAGCGTGTCCTCAAGAATGAGGGCTTCTTTCTCCGTTCGGACTTCTGTGACCTCTACTGAGGTCGTAGCGGCCATGAGATGCGGCACCATGAGTCGCTCATCATGCCCGTGAATGTACTGCCGCACTCGCGCACGGAGGTTCTTAGCCTTGCCGATGTAGACGACGCGACCGCGGCCGTTCTTGAACAAATACACGCCAGGCCCGGTTGGCAGGTCCGCCGCCTGGTCCCGAAGCGCCTTCGCGACCAGGCGGCTCACTCCTCCCCAATCACAAAGCGGTAAGGGTCTCGAAACGCGAGCGCCTCTCCCGTGAGATTGCGGCATGTCTTGACATCCTTGAGCACAACGCAGAGCTGGTGCGCCTCAGCGTCAGTGGGTACCGGAACCGCGGTTGGGGCCAAGCCGTAGTCGACCCCCTCGAGGAAGACTCTGCCACCAGGAGGCTGAGTATCCACAGTGACCCGAGGAATGTCGGGCTCAACGGTTGTGACAGTCTTGGAGGCGCGAGTCGTTACCTCCGGCACCGTGTCGGGTGCTTGGTCACCCATCACCATCAACCCGATGCCGCCCAGCGCGACCAACCCGATGAGAATTCGAAGCCAAGGAAGGCCCGCCTCCTCAATCTCAAGTTCACGAACGGGAGCAGAATCCATCTCCAGTGTAAAGTCACGGGCAGACCCTTTGACCTCCGTCCATTTACCGAGCCCAAGCTCCTCCTCTCTCGCGGAAGTATTGGTCACTCCACGCGCGCCGAGCCAGCGGGGGACCGCATCGGTAGTGGACGGAAGTGCGCTTGATAGCACGTCTTCATCAGACGCTGCGGCGGACGGTTCTGGCTCAAAGGCCGATGCAAGTCGCGCCGATGCACTCTCCTGCGTCGAAGTTGCAGCCTCTGCAGCCTCATGTGCCGTAGCCTCCGCAGCCTCATGCGCCGCGGCCTCCGCAGCCTCACGCGCCGCAGCCTCCGCGGCCTCACGCGCCGCAGCCTCTGCTGCCTC
>CAZKOI010000020.1:2497-24586 GCA_964554315.1 uncultured Enterobacterales bacterium
CACGCGCCGCAGCCTCTGCTGCCTCACGCGCCGCAGCCTCTTCAGCCTCACGCGCTGCAGCCTCCGCGGCCTCACGCGCCGCAGCCTCTTCAGCCTCCGCGGCTTCACGTGCAGCAGCCTCCTCAGCCTCCGCGGCTTCACGTGCAGCAGCCTCCGCGGTCTCGCGTTCTACAGATTCCTCAACAGCGGACGGAGCCGCGGCACTGGCCTCGGTGTCGTCGTCCGACTCAACCTCAGGAACCGCCTCGACAAGAAGCGGTGCGGCTTCCTCGGGACGCTCGAGCCACGGAGTCTCATCGAGGCCCCACCCTGGGCCAAGCGCCGCGACTATCGCCGACTCCCAGTCCGGCATTCGGTGAAGGACAGCAGATAGAGACTGCCGAACGGCTCGACCTGGCTGAATTCGTCGGCGGGCCACCTCCCGGGTCAGCCCCCGCGTGACCAACGCCACCGAGCTGTCCTCAATTCGGTCGATTCTCAACCCCTGGAGCAGGGCCGAGCACTGGAGGCAATCCGTCGCCTGAGCACTCGCTTCTGGATCCGGCTCGGGAACGAGCGTACCCCCAAAGTGGGGCCGAATGACCAAGCGGCCGGCCTTATCAACGCCGATGTACTCGGGGTGGAGTCCCCCATGGGACCCCCCTCGTTCATGCAGCTCGGCGACAGCCGTCGCGAGATGCAGTGCGAGTCCCAGCGCGACCTCCGGCGACTCTTCCTCGCCGATGGCGATCAACGAGCGCTCTATGAGGTCAGGAACGACCACAAAGAAGCCGGCCTCATCCTCGCCGACCGTCACCTTCGTAAAGGGCCCCCACCGTGGCAACCCCCCCGCTCGCTCACGCAAGTGGTCTCCACCGATGTAGATGTCCGCCGGCGTCCCGTCGCGTTGACCTCGCCAATGCTCTACACCGTCAACCGACGTCGGTCGGGACTCTTCGAGCGTGTACCCAGCGCATATCTTTGGTGCCATGGTGAGTGAGTATAGGATCTGTCGACAAATTGCTCGACTACAACGACGCAATTGAAGATCTAGCGTCCATTGAAGGGACGGACCTGTTCCGTTAGAGGCCGCTCCCTCTTGTGGAGTTGTCATGAAGCGCATCGAAGCTGCGATCCGGGAAGGACGCTGTGTACTCGCCATCGGAAAGCAGGCCCTCGCCAGTCCCGATGTCTTGGCGGAGCTGCGCCGTCGCACGGTGCCGGCGGTGCACTTGGGTGGAGACGCCGTGAATCCCGTCGGCACGCTCAGTGCAGCCGCACTCAGTGCCGTGCTCGACCGGCCAGGTGGGGTTCTCGTGCTCGTGGAACCGGAGGGTGCCGCCGATGGACAAGCGCTGAGCATGCTGGGCGACATCATCAAAGGCGCCGCTCACAAGCCGAAGCTCTTCGTTGCTGCCCGGGCCTACAACCCGTTCATGATGCCGATGAACATGAGACTTCTGAAGGTCGAAGGGCTCAAGTTTCGAGCCAAGGACTTCATCGAGGCGCTTCCCGTCGTCGAATCGACAGACGAGGCAGCAGCGGCACAGGACGCGCCCCAGAAGAAGGCAACCAACAAACGGGAGCTGCCCTTCAAGGCCCCCCGAGCTCACTTTGCGGGCCGAGAGGAGGAGGTTGCTCAGCTGCGCACTTGGCTGGACGAGGATGGCGGTCCCATTATCGTCACCGGGCCCGCGGGCGTGGGCAAGCGCTGGCTCATCGAGCACACGCTGATTGGGCGGGAGTTCACGCGGTGGCCTGACCTGACCCTCGGTCCTGGTGTCGGCGTCGATACCCTCGTTAGCCGAATCGCCCTGGGTGCTCGTGCGGCCGGAGTCGACACGCTCCACCAGGCCCTTTCAAAGAAGAAGGATGGACCCAGCCCGGCCGAACTGAGTGCCTTGGTGGCCCAGACCCTCGCGGATCCCGCGCTTTCTGGACACCTCTTCATCATTCACGGCATCGATCGTCTCTTGGATAGGCGGCGTGGACACCTGCGGGGCTCAGGGCGCATCGAGATGGTGCTGGATGAAGTCCTTCGCACGGCGCCCGGCCTGCGACTGGTGGTGACCTGTGAGCAAACTCCGCAGCTCTACCATGAGGGGGCGGCATCCGCGATGAGAGTGATCGAGCTGGGCGGGCTAAAAGGAAAGGTTCTTCACGAGATCTTTGAGGCTCATCACCTCGAAGACACCCCGCGAGAGTCGTTCGGCCCAATTAGCGAGCGTACGATGGGGCACCCTCTCGCCGTCCGCTACCTGGCCCTCTCCGCCGTCGAAGACGGAGATCTCAACGAGTTGCTCGACCAGGGGCGCTACCTCAAGGTCACGGACCTCGGTCGGCCGGAGGCCGTTACGCGCCACATCAAGCGACGGATCGAGAAGCTCCCCGCCAGCGAGCGTAAGAGCCTCGCCGCGGCGGCTCTATTCACGAGCCCTGCGACAACCGACGATCTGCGGCTCTTCGGTATCGACCGGCGAGTTCGACTCTTTCTGGTCGCGCAGGGGCTCCTCGAGCAGACGCCCGTCGATGGCGACCGCCGCTACTACGTGCACAGCATGGTGGCCCGCCACTTGGACTACCGAGAGACCTATGACTTTGACAACATGCAGGCGCTCGGCCGACAGCTCCACAGCCAAGGCCAGGAGGCCGCCAAGGCCGGGCGTGAGGACCTCGCCGATGCACTCTTTAGCGAGGGCAATCGCCTCTTGATTGAGGCGCGCAGAGAGCGTCACACCAAGGCGACGGCGTACCCCAATCTCGACGCCACCGTCGAGAACCTTCGCGGGATGATTCGCCGAAAAAACCCCCGCCTCGACATCGCGCGGCAGCGCCTCAGCCCCATGCTGAAGCAGTATCCCGCTCACGCTGAACTTCTCCTCTCGGCCGCAGACCTTGCGGTCGCCGAGAAGGCAGACTTCTCGACCATCGTGGGCGCTTACAATGCCCTCCATGGCGCCGCACCCACGCCAGAGGGCTACTTCTCCGAGGCCGATGTCCACACGAAGATGCGGGCGCGAGGCAAGGCGGCGCGCGCACTGGAACATGGCCTCAAGGCCTTCCCGGCCTCAGCACGCATGTACCGTCGTATGGCGACCGTCTCACTCGATCAGAATAAGATCGACGAGGCCATCGTGATGCTCAAGTCGGCCATGACGCTGGAGCCACTGATGCCCGACACCTACGGCCTGCTCACCGATGCCTACATGGCCCAGGGGCTCCCCGGACGGGAGAACGCGTTGAGCGCACTCAGCGAGGCCACCTCCCTCGATCCGACCAATTCAAAGCACCGCGTTCGACAGGCGGGGATTCTCCGCGATCAGGCCATGGCAGCCGAAGCTGACAGGGAGGCGCTCCTCCAGTCGGCAAGCGAAGCCATCATGGTGGCCCTGGACATGGACAAGGGAAGCCCGGACGCGCAGGTCCTTGCCGCGTGCATCATCCTCGACCAAGGCGGCGATATCGATCAAGCCGAGTGGCTCCTCGCGCAGTCCAAGAAGCGTGCGCCAACCAGCTTTGGGCTCGTTCAGCAAGCGCGTGTTCTGATTCGAAGGGGTTCCCTGGAGGAGGTTGAGCGCCTCATCTCGAAGGCCCTCAAGCTCGAGCCCTCTAACCACGAAGCCTTCGCCGCTCAGTCCGAGATGTGGGAAGGACAGGGCCAGATCTTCCACGCATTCGAAGCCATGAAGGGGGCCAAAGAGCGAAGCCACAAGGACTCCTCCGCCCGAGTGTTCTACGCCCGACACATGGATCGCCTGGGTGCGCTCATCGAGTCCGGCGCAGCGGCTGAGATGATGAAGGCTGTGAACGTAGAGCCTCCCGATGAGACTCAGACCGCGACGGCAGAGGCCGGTGAGCGCCGCGACCCGGGCACCACCACTATCCGGCGCCCAAAGAAGGCGGCCATCCGCCCGGAGGACGTGACGGAGGCCGACCAAGAAGAAGTGGCGGTCGCCGAGTCAGAGCCCGCCGCATCAGAAGAGTGAGCACCACCAAGCTCAGTGAATCGGATCAAAGGGGCCGTTTCGAACCAGCGCCAACAGCTTGACATCATGCTGCATGCCGTCTTTGTACAGCCTCCTTCGCAGAACCCCCTCCTGCTCGAACCCAACATCTTCGAGTAACCGCTGGCTGCCCTGGTTTCCCTTCATGACGTGGGCCTCAACACGGTGCACACAGAGGTGGTCAAAGGCATAGGCGCAGACCGCCTTGACGGCCTCTCGTCCGACGCCTTGACCCCACTGGTCTCGCCGAAGGTCGAACCCGATGCCGATGTGTCGATGATAGCGATCCCAGTCGTGAAGACCGACGGTGCCGATGATTCTCGACTCTCCCTGCCAAACGATGCCCCAGCGAACTGCGGCTCGGGTGGCGTAATCCAGACCCACTCGCCTCAAGAGATCGATCGCGTCCTGTACGCGCTGGAAGGGTTTCCTTGCGGTAAACCGCGCAACGTCGGGGTGAGAGAGCATGTCAAAGACATCGGGTGCGTCCTCTACCGCGAGGCGTCGAAGGGCCAGCCGCTCGGTCTCCAGCACGGGAAACGAGTCATACAGCGGGTCGATCTCTCGTCGAAGAAGGCGCATGGGTGCTCATCGGCCGGTCCACCCCTTCATTAAAGGCCGGAATTTGCTATTCAGAGTGGCGCCCCGCTGGAGACTAGCCTGCCATCCACCGGTCCAGTGTGCTGTGGAAATGGGCAGACGCCGCCTCGAAGTCATGAAGAATGTGCTGCGGCACGGCCTCTGAGTCGAGCTCAGCCTGGTGTCGGACCAGCATGCGCACGTCCTCGGCAAGAATCAGCCGGGAGGCCAACCACGTACCTCGCGCTCGGAGCCACTCGATGCCGCGCGCACCGCTGCGCTCACAGAAGGCGTAATAGAGCCGCGTCTTATCGGTGCCGTCCGGCCAAAACCGCATCACGGTCAGGTGGTACGGAAGCACGTTGATGATGGTGTTGGGGAAGAGCGTGTACTTGTAGAGTCTCGACATCTGCCGTGCCGTGTACGGGCCCCCTCGACTGCACCGAGCATCCAACCACCGTCGCCACCGATACGGCGCGATATGGAGGTTTTGACGGATGTGATCGCCGTACACGGCGAGCTCGGGCTGGTCGTTGACGTGAGCGTGAATGGTGAAGCGGTGGACTTGATGGACGTGGTAGTAGTCAAAGGCATTCTCGAGCATTGACTTCCAGTTCACAGGGATAGAGAAGACCGTCTCCTGGACAGGCCGCATCTCCTCAAGCCGGTAGGGCGCCAGCTCCTCCAGGATACCCGCCCAGTGTTGCTCAACGGGCTCGGCGTCCGGATCCAGCGACACCCAGACCAGCCCTGCAGCCTCCGTCACCTGAACACGCTGAAGACGCATACGCGAGAGGTCGATGCCACCGAACCCGTCCTCGCCAATGGCATCCTGTATTCGCCCATCCAGGCCGTACTGCCACCCATGATAGCCGCAGACAATGCTCTCTCGACGACCGCACTTTGCAACCAGCCGACTCCCTCGGTGCATGCAGCGATTACGGTGGGCGTGAAGCACGCCGCTGCGATCTCGGGACAACACCACATCCACGCCCGCCTCTTTGAAGACGACGACATCTCCTGGCCGGGCCACCTTCCAGCTCGGGGCGGCCACGACCCACCCTCGCTTGAAGACGGTACGAACCTCGTCCCTGAGGAAGGCCTCGGACACGTAGCGGTCACCCCCGACGCTGCGGTCACCAAAGCGCTCAACTCGCGGGAGACGGTGAATCGTATCGGACAAGACCTCTCCTAGAATCGATAAGCAGCGGCACCTGTGAGCTTGTAAAAGAAGCCTACCCTGTCTGCCGGGTTCTGATTGGGTTGCTTGAGCGCCGTGCTGACGCCGAGAGAGAGCAGCAGCGCCTCTGAGGGGGCCCACGCCGTTCCGGCCTGAACCTGCGGCTGGAGACCAAACTGCCGCCAGTGCGTCCCGTCGTACTGCACGTAGAGGAACTCATTGGTCACCGCCAAGCCACCGCGAAGGTAGGGAAACAGCGAAGCGCCCACCTCCCAGCTAATCCCCCCAAGGATGGCCAGGTTGGCGATCTTAAAGACGTCCGTACAGCCTACGTCAGGATCGCAACGCTCTTCGAACACCTCTCGGTCCACATTCTCCTCGAACCCCTCCTCTTCCGCGCTCTCCATCTGCTCCTTGGAGGCCGCAACAGGCGCTGTGGCCCGAATAAACGAGAAGTCGAGATCGACGCCCACTCTCGTCTTGCTGTCGCCCAGTGTCTTTGCCAAGCTTGCATCAAGACCGAGACTCAGCGCCGCTGCACCGCGGACGGGCACGGGAGGAAGAAGGGTAAGGCCAAAGCCCATGTGGGTGTCCCCATGCGTCGACAGGTGGCCGCTGAGGAGCTTTGGAAAGACTGGCGAGAACTGGGTGTTCTCGGTCTTTCCGGAGAGATTCTCTCGAGGAGGCCCGAACGGAAAGGTGTGCAGGAGGCCACCGACCACCCAGCCTTCATGCCGATTGACGACTGCGCTCGTCATGACAGAGGCCCCCTCCATCGCAAAGCCTTGCTCGAGGGTGGCCTGGGAGAGAAAACGATAAAACCGGCCCGCACACTGCGCGCCGTTGAGGCAATCTTCAAAGTCAACGCTGCCCGAAGAGAGCGCGACACCACCAAAGCCGGGGGACTGCAGCGCCTCCGCCGGGGTTCCCGTCGCCAAAATCCATAGAGCCAACAGCCCGTGCACGTCCACCTCGTCCGCGGCTTCTAGCGTACCGAGTTCGGCCTCCGATATCCAGTGAAGCGCCGACGAATGAGCTCTGGACGGTCGGTGGGCACCCAAGCTCCACAGCTTCCCTCTACGACCAAGGTCTCCGACGTGCTCTGGTCATAGACCACCATGTGGTCGATCGCCCGGGTGTACATGTGCAGCGTGATCAGCGGATCGGCTGCGGCGTCGTCACCCATCGAGTGAATCAAGTCGGAGCCACAGGCCATGACCCCACCCACCTCAACTCGTTCCTCAAACGTGACGCGAAGCGCACCTTCGTCACAGGACCATATGCGGTGGTGGGCTCGCCCTTGGAGCACTCGGACAGCACCCAGCGAGCCACCGTGGTCGTGCGGAGCGCAGGGGTGTCCTGGCGTCCAGCAGGCGACCATGACCTCAAGGGCATCCGTCTCCAGCAGCACCCGACGCCCGTAGGGCTTGGCGGGGTCGGGCAGGGCCAGCGCGACCAGCTCGTGAAAGACGGGGCTGGTCGACCGCATAAAGCGCGTCAGGGCCGAAAACTCCAGCGCGCCTCCCTCCATAGAGAGGCCTGCGAGGTCGCCCAGCGCAGCATCGATGTTGACTCCAAATGACATGCTCACTCGTCTCCCGGAGGGTCTAACACAGGCTCAGAGGGTGCTGGCAGTCGTTTCCTGTTCTTCACCCAGTCCTCGGCCGGGGTCCGACGCCTCTCACCCATCCATTCGACGAGGTAGGCGGACAGCATTTCCCGCCCCTCTGGATTGGGGTGAGTCATGTCGTAGTAACCACTGTCCTCAGGCTGCGGGAAGTGGACCGTGTCCGGCTGGCGAGCCCACCAAGCATCCCAGGCCTCGGCCGCCTCACGTCCCACAAAGACCTCTCGAAAGGACGGGCGGCCTGGATGCTCGAGCAGCACCAGCTCTGCACCGGATTCAGCCACCAGCTGCCGAATGTCTTGGAGCCCCATCATATTGGGGTGGTCCTCGGATAGGTCCAGGTCCGTGATCGCCAGGAAGCGGTCTTCAATGACTTCCTCCTCAAAGTCGTCCGTGCGCTTCTTGTCACGCTTCTTGGGCTTCCTCCACCTCAGGTGATTGAGGCCCTTGGGCTTCGACGGGGGACGTTGCTTGTGCACCAGGCCCTCCAGCCATCGTGTCATCCCGTGCATGGACTCTTCGTGGTACTCGTAGAACGCCTGCGGACGAGCGACCAACGCCTCCACCTTCTTCTGAGTACCCCACTCCTTGAGCGCCCAGATGTCGGCATCCTCCATCATCATCATGACCCGCCAGTCCGGAAGTCCGACGTACTCAAGCCAGTCTCGACGAAGGTTCACGATGGAGACGCCGTGCAGCACCATGTCTCCCTCCCGAAGCGGCAGCCTGCGCAGGATGCCCCGACTCATCGCGGATGCGCCTCGGGTCTGCCCAAACTTCACCGCACGGAAGGGCGACCCTGATTCCGCCAAGCCCTGATTGATCGCCTGCACGTCAAAGGAGTCCCTGAGCATCGACGAGCCCACCAACCAGAGCACTCGACCGCCCTCATGCGACCGAACCTCCGCCTCGTCGAGATCGGCGACGGCCTTGAGGTTCCAGCTTGCTCCGTTCTTGCGACCATACTCCACAAAGAACGAGTCCGGACCGACCTGGGCAGCGATGAGGCCGAATGCGGCCAGGAACACCAAGGCCAGCGCCTGAGAGAGCCGAACAGCACGGCGAGTCTCCTCGACGGAGGGCTGGGGTGGAGGTGGGGGTACAGGCTTTGGCATGTCTAGAACTGGTAGTAGATGAATTCGGGACCGCTGATACCGAAGTTGACGATCCACCAGAAGAAGGCGAGGCAGACCACAGACCAGGTCCGCCAGCTCGACAGAATCTTGGTCCGCAGATCGAGGTAGCGCTGGGCTTCGTGAGCCGCGAACACGAGCCAGACCCAGCCAAAGGCATCGTAGAGCCGGCTGTGGAGGGTCTCCGGGTCCTTGAGGAATTCCACATAGGGCTCAAGGCCGCGGTTAAAGATCGCGTCGACGAAGCTCTTGGCGGTGTCCCAGTCTGGACACCGGAAGAAAATATTGATGCTGGCAATGGTACAGAAGGTGACCCAACAGCACAGGTAGTAGTAGCCCACGCGGGTCACCGTAAATCGCTCCGTTCGGGTGCTGATGAAACGAAGGGGCCGAATCAGGAGTTTGTGCCCCACCATGGTCGAGCCGTTGAGCAAGCCCCAGACGACAAAGTTGTTCGAGGCGCCGTGCCACAGCCCAGAGAGAAACATCACCAGCATGATGTTGACCTGGGTCCGAACCACACCCTTCCGGGAGCCGCCCAGCGGGATGAAGATGTAGTCCCTGAACCAGTGGCTCATGGAGATGTGCCAGCGCCTCCAGCGTTCCGGTATCGACGGCACGACAAAGGGCAGGTTGAAGTTGGACCGAATGTTGTAGCCCAGCAGAAGCCCGAGCCCGATCGCGATGTCCGAGTAGCTCGAGAAGTCCACATAGATCTGGCAGGTGAACAGCAGCATCGCCACGGCCGCATCGATGGTGTCCTTGGCATGCTCAAGGTAGAACGGCTCGATTGCGCGCGCGAGGCGGTCTGCAATCACGACCTTCTTGACGAAGCCAAGCAAGATCATGAAGACCCCCTCTCGGACCATGTCGCGTGAGAGGCGAAAGGGTCGAGAGAACTGGGGCAGCAGGTGCGGCGCGCGCTCGACAGGGCCGGCGACCAGCTGCGGAAAGAAGGCCACGTAGAGGGCAAACCGAGCAAAGTCTCGCTCGGGCTCGCGGATATCGCCGCGATACAGGTCGATGGTGTAGGCCATCGTCTGGAAGGTATAGAAGCTGATTCCGACAGGCAGAATGAGGTCGAGGATGTAGCGCTCGGAGTCGAGTCCCAGCCCGAGCCAGTTGCCCGCTAAGACCAGCTCCTCTACGAAGAAGTCGTAGTACTTGAAGAATCCGAGGAGGCCCAGATTCACAGCCAGAGAGAGCCACAGCCACGGCCGGCCTCGGGTCTTTCGATCCTCGAGACTCAGGGCGCCCAGCTGGCGTCCGCAGCCAAAGTCCACGACGGTGCTGAGCATGATGAGGGTACACAGCGTCGGATCCCAGAAGCCGTAGAACACGTACGACATCAGCAACAAGAACCAGATCTTCTGTCGATCGCTCAAGAAGTAGTAGACCGAGAGGACCACCACGAGGAAGACAACGAAGATCTTGGAGTTGAACAACATCGGAGGCTCTACATCTGCTCGCGATACCGCTCGGCGTTGATGCTGGCCTCGATCAGGTGAAGTCCTCCGCTCTCCACGGCCGCCCTCACCGCTCGAGCCACCGGCTCAGCCCCACGGACCTCGTGACCGACGCCGCCAAAGGCCGCTGCAAGCGCACCCACGCTGGGATTGTCGAAGCGGACACCATGGTTCGGCAGCGGAATCCGCTCTTGCTTGAGCTCGATCAGACTGAGCGACTGGTCGGCCAAGTAGACCACGACGAGATCGAGTCCTCGCTCTTGCACAATCCCCAGCTCGCCGAGGGTCATCCATAGACCCATGTCCCCGGTGAGGGCGACCACCGGTCGGTCGGGATGAACCAGGCGGGCCGCGATCGCACCCGGCAGCCCCGTCCCCATGCTCGAGAAGCCATTCGACTGAAGCTGCGCCCACGGCTTCGTGCATCGCCAGACGTGGCTGGCGGTGATGCGATGGGCGCCAACATCCATCGAGCACAGCGCATCAGGTCCCATCGCCTCCTGCACCGCGCGAATGGTCGTCGCGGGACCGTCAGGCCCGTCATCAAACGGGGCTGACCAAGCCTCATTGTGCGCTTCGACCTCCGTCTCCCGCCACTGGGATGAGACCGCCCCGAGGCTGCTGTTGATGGCATCCAGACCCGAGAGCACGTGGTCACCGAGATCATGGGTGCACGGATGGGGAATGTCTCGGCTGGACCCGACTCGAACCATGGGGAGATCGGGAGACCATCCAGGCAGCCACTGGGGCCGAAGCTCAACCGGATCGAGTCCAATGGCGACCAGGACATCGGCTCGCCCAATCAGCGCCTGCTGGTGGTGGTCAACAACAGGGCTCAGCCCGAAGGCGCCCGCGCAGAGGGGGTGGGCGTCGGAGATGGCTCCTTTGGCCCGATAGGTGGTGACCACGGGCGCCTGAAGCCGCTCCGCGAGGGTAGTGACGGCTTGCGCGACAGCGTCCGTCAGCTGTAGGTGTCCCACCACGAGGACGGGGCGATGGGCATCCTGCAGCCGCGCAACAGCGGCGGTGGCATCAACCCGCTCTGCCGGTGCGGGCGTATCGACATCAAGGGGCTCGAGCGGCATGGACCAAAGCTCAGCCGGCACATCAATGAGCACAGGGCCAGGCACGTCCCTACGCAGGGCGCCCAGCGCCTCCGAGATCTGCTCGCGCGCGCCGTCGCGAGTCAACAGGGTGGCGGCCCGGGTGATCGGCTCAAAGAGCGCGACATGATCCAGAATCTGGTGGGTGTATGTGCCGAGAAGATCGGTCTGGATCTGGCCCGTTATCGCGACAACCGGAGAACGCTCGAGGTGCGCACCCGCGACGGGGCTAACCAGGTTGGTCACCCCAGGGCCCAGCGTTCCCACACAGACACCCGGAGAGCCCGTGAGCTGCGCGCACGCATCGGCCATGAACCCCGCCGATCCCTCATGACGCACCAGCACAAAGTCGATACCAAAGCGTCTAAAGGCATCCACAAGGCCCAGCAGCACACCGCCGGGCATGCCAAAGGCGTGGCGCACTCCCTGCGCAGACAGCCACTGCGCCAGCCGCTCAGCCAAGGTACCTGACACCGTCTTATCTCCCGAAAGCTTCGCTGGTAACGGGTTCGGCCGAAGCGTGTATGTGTCGGTCTTGGTACGATGAGCCATGACTAAACCCCGTCCGCTGAGACTCCGACAGCGCTGGCTGCTTGCCGTGGCAGGCCTGGCCGTCGGGATTGCGCTCGCTGAGCTTGGCTTCCGGGTGATGAAGCCGCTGGGACCCGAGTTTGTGCTGGCGGCCACAACGTCAACCATCAACCCGTCCTACTTTGTGGACGACGTTGAGCTGAGGGTCGTCCTCGCACCCAGCGTAGAGTCGCAGGGCTTCACGACCAACGCGCTCGGATTGCGCTCGCCAGAGCTGACCGCCAAGCGCGACGGCGAGAAACGGATCCTCGCCTTGGGTGACTCGTTCACCCTCGGACTCGCCGTTTCGGATGGCGAGGACTTTCCGGCGCGCCTCGATGCTGTCCTGGGTCCCAACATCACCGTGCTGAACGCAGGCGTCCCCGGCTACGGGACCGCACAGGCGACCGGATTAATGCGCAGATTGGTTGCCGCTACTGAAGCCGATGCGGTCATCCTGTCCGTCTACACGGGCAATGATCTCAGAGATAATCTCCGATGGGAGCAGTCTCCAGGGATGCCTACGACCCCGCCACCCGTGGTCGCTCCGCCGCCACCGGAGCGCGGCGAGGCCATCAAGGCCCTCGCCCGAGTGTCGCGCGTCGTCGCCTACGCGCTCATGGGCCTGGACCTGCGCCGGGCCGAGGACGACTTCAGGATCGCCGAGTTTAAGGATGAGATTCTCCCCTTCACTGGGCGTGCACATCTGAGCTCGATTCTGCCGCCCACTCACCGCGCACTGACACAGTTCGCCGCGGCTTGCGGCGCCCTTCGCGTCCGCTGCGGCATCGCCCTCATCCCGCCCGCCTACGTGGTGCATCCCGAGCGACTTGCCCGCACCTTCCAAGCCTTCGACTTGAGCCCTGACGAGGCCGCGACAGACGGGCCTCAAAACGCCATCCGTGAGCTGGCCTCATCCATGCTACCGGTCATCGACCTCACTGAGGCCCTTCGCGCCGGAGCACAGCGATCACCGTTCCTCGTCTTTGACCCCCACTTCTCCGCCGAAGGGCACGCCATCGCATCCGAGGCGCTCGCCCCCTTCGCGCGCCGCCTGCTGGAACAGCCATGAGGTGGCGTCTCCTCCTCCTCGCGGCAGCCATACTGCTCGTGTTTGTGCCAAACTTCCACACCTTCACGACGCATGTCGTTGGCGCTCCCCAGTCCGATGCCTTGAAGCACGTGTGGAGTCAGTGGCTCGTTCGGGACCAAATCTCGCGCGGTGCCATGACGATGCATACCGAGCTCCTGCACTTTCCGGCCGGGGGCCCCTTCTTCAGCCTTGATACCGTCAATGCCTTGATAGGTCTGCCCCTGACACTCGTCGCCAGTCCCATCACCACCTTCAACCTGCTCCTCCTTCTCTCGCTGGTTGGCGCTGGGCTCGCAGGTGCAGCGCTTACTCGGGAGCTGACCCATGCACCGTGGGCGGATGTTGTGGGCGGCCTCGGCTTTGCTCTGAGCGCCTGGATGCTGGCCTTTCCTCTGGCGTCAGGGGTGACCGAGACCATTGCCACATGGCCCATGCCGCTCGCCCTGCTCTTCGCCTGGCGCGCGCTGACACGACCGGCCTGGCACTGGCCGGTCTTGGCGGGTCTAATGCTGTCGCTGCAGGGCCTCGCCTGCTGGTCCCACGGCATCACCGCGGGCTTGCTGCTCTTGGGGATGGTTGTCGTGGTGTGGCGTCGCCGTCCCGAGTTGTTCACCGACAAGCGCCTGTGGATGCGCGCAGCGACGATGGGGGTGAGCGCGCTTGTGGTGGCCCTGCCCTTGTACTGGGCCGTATCCGGAACAGTCTCTGCCGATGACGCGATAAAGGCACGCACGCTCTCGCTCTTCCACAGCGCCCCCATTGGGCCACTGGCCGTGCCCGAAGCCAACAGCATGGCGCTGGCCGACTTCATCTCTCCCGGCCGTTGGGGCCTCCGCGTCAGCCAGGCCGGCACCGAGCAACTGCAGTACGCCATCTACCCAGGCGTTGTCTTGATCGGTCTCGGCGTACTCGGTGTTCGCTCGAGAGCACCCGCTGCCCGTGCCCTGTTGATCGGGTCGGTCTTGATGGCCTTGCTTGCGATGGGGCCTCGCCTCTACCTCGACCATGGCCGGACCATCGGAGGCCTCCCCAACCCGGTCTACCTATTGGCCTACTGGGCGATTCCGCTCGTTAATGCAACCATTCACAGCGTAGACCGCTTCGCCGTGGGTCTCCAGCTCTGCCTGGCCATGCTGGCCGCCGTGGGCGTCAGTCACATCCGCGCACCGCTGCGACCATGGGCCGCCGCAGCCCTGCTCGCAGAGGTCCTCTGGGTCTCCCCCGGGCCATGGCCGCTGGGCTCGACCTCAGCTGAGGCGCATCCTGCGAGCCAGTACCTCGCCGAGCACCCTCGCGAGGGGGCCGTGGTCGACTGGCCGTTCGAGACCGCCTCCTCGCAAGGGACCTGGTTTATCGGCGACATCTTCCTTCAGCAGACCCACCACAGGCGCCCCATCCCCTTCCAGCTGGAGGGCCGAGGCATCGAGACCGTCAGCCCGCCAATGGCCACCAATCCCTTCTTCCACAGGGTGTCCTCCAGTCTACTGTACCGACACCCTCTGGTGCCTGAATGCAGCGGCACGGATGCCCTGGCTGACATGGGGGTCGCCTTTGTGGTCTGGAGGCGGGAGAGCACGCCGCCATCACAACGCGAAGACTTGGACCGCGTCCTTCGTTTATGCTTGGGTCCACCGCAAGCGTTTGAGGACCGCTGGGTGTTCGAGCTACCGAAGTGACCACGACACAGATGTCACGAAGTGCCCTGTTGAAGGACCACAGGGGACCACCAAGCAAACAATAAACATCTAGTATCATTAGATTTTTATGGTTTGGCACGCTTGCTGCATTGACCGCATGTGAACCCCAAGCGGAGGAAACCATGCGATACCATCCCTCAACCCTTCTCATTCTCTCGATGCTCGGCGCGTGCGGCGGTCACTCCGACGAAGCGCCCAACCCGGAGCTCGGCCTGAGTCGATTCGACAGCTGCGCCGCAATGGAGGACCACCTCATCGACGCCTTCGTCTACCAGATGGCGAACAACTACGGCCTGACCCGTGGCATCGACTTCGCCGTGGATGCGGGAATGGAAGATGCGGAAGCGGGCTCCACCAGCAGCCCCTCGGACTTCTCGACCACCAACGTGCAGGAGCGCGGTGTCGACGAGCCTGACATGGTCAAGACCGACGGCGACTTCGTGTACGTGCTGGACAATGGCGTCCTCTCGATCATCGACAGCTGGCCAGCAGAGGACGCCAAGCTCATCGGTGAGATCGCGATCGATCGACTCAGCGACTATGGGTACGCTACCGAGAAGATGTTCCTGTCGGATGACAGAATCCTGGTGTTCACCGCTGAGCACGATGTCCGCGATGAGCGCTGGACCGACCGAACCGGACTGGTAGTCATTGACATCTCCAATCGTGAGGCACCGAGAGTAATCGAGGAGACCATGCTGGACGGGGCGATGGTGTCCGCTCGCATGATCGGATCAGACGTCTACACCGTCCTCAGCCATCGCATGCCGATGCCCGCCGAGGTCTACCGCGCTCTGGACGACATCCCATGGTGGACCTGGGAGATGCTGCTGGACGTCGCGTGGTCCGATGGCAGCGACACGGCCATTGCTGAGGCTCGAGAGCGGCTCGAGGCCATCACGCGACCGCTCATCACCGATGCCGTGCGAGCGGTCGGCGCGGAGGACTACCTCCCCCTGGTGACCGATGGCGAAGGGGAGACGACCCCGATGTTGAGCTGCACCGACCTCCTGCACAGCTGGGAGGTCTCCAGCCCCGCGTTGACCACGGTGGTCCATGTTGACCTCCAGGGCCCAACCTTAGACGTCTCTGCAGAGAGCACGGGAGTCATGCTCGGCGATCCGGTGATCTACGCAAGCCGCAACAACCTCTACATCGCCCAGACGTCTCGCGGGTGGTGGGATGGCGTTTCCTCCATCAATCGGGAGACTCGCATCCACCGGCTCGCGCTGGATGGAGCGGAGACCCGGTACGAGGCGACCGGAGTGGTCGACGGCTACCTCCACAATCAGTTCTCGATGTCGGAGCACAACGGCATGCTGCGTGTGGCGACCACCTACGATGACTGGTGGTGGGGACTTCCAAGCGACGAGACCCGAAGCGGCAACAACGTCTTCATCCTGGACGCCAAGGAGGCCCAGATGGGCATCATTGGGGCCGTGACGGGTCTCGCCCCCGGTGAGCAGATCTACGCCACCCGCTTCCAAGGAGACCGCGCCTTCATGGTTACCTTCGTTCAGGTCGACCCGCTCTTTACGCTCGACCTAAGCAACCCCACCGAGCCCAAGGCGGTCGGAGAGCTGAAGATTCCGGGGTACTCAAGCTACCTGCACCCCTTCGGCGAGGACCACATCATCGGAATTGGCGTCGGAGGAACCTGGGAAGGGTGGCTGGACGGTGTCGCCATCAGCCTCTTCGATGTGTCGGACTTCTCGGACCCCAAGCAGCAGGACCAGCTCACCCTCGAGTGCGATAGCTCCTGGTCTGAGGCCTTGTGGGATCACCACGCCGTTCTGGTCTACGACGACATCGTCGCGATACCTGCCTACGGCTACAGCTGGAGCGGAGGCGCCGGAGATGTCGCGGTGAGCGACGAGTACAGCGACACCACCATCTCGGGTCTCATGGTGGCGGACATTGACGTCGAGGATGGTCTCCGAGCACGGGGCTTCATCGACCACCGTCCGCTGGTCGAGGCCATCTACTGCAGCGACGAAGGGGAGGACTGCGACACCAGCTTCATGCCTCAGATGCGCCGCAGCCTCGTGATCGAGGGGCACCTGTTCAGCATCTCTGACCTCGGCGTGATGGTGTCCACCGTTGCCGATCCCGAGACCGCGCTGAACATGGTCCCGCTCCTCTGACCGAGCCCGCTGACGCCGGGGCGTGGAGCGACGCCCAGGCTGAGCGCCGGTCCGCCTCGCGCGGCCGGCGCTCCACTGTTTGGCGCTAGGCTTAGGGCATGCGCCTGCTCTACATTACCGATCGTCTCAGCTACCGCGGAGGCGCCCCGCACCACCTCCTGGATCTGATTCATCAAGTCGCCGATGAGCATGAGCTCACCGTCGCAGCCGCGGACCGTGACTCGGATGTGGAGCTTCCTCGCACGGTCCGGTTTGTCCGATGTCGGGCTATTCGCAGCGGCCGCGAGCTTGAAGAGAGCGCGCTTCCCGCCCTGGTGGAGGCCGCCGATGGTGTACACCTCCAGAACGTGATGCAGCCCGCCGTGCTGAGCGCCGTCACAGGCCCCAAGACCATCGTGACCGTTCAAGACCATCGCGTCTTCTGCCCCGGCCCCGGAAAGACCCTGCCGTCCGGACAGGCTTGTGACGACCCGATGGGGCCCGCAGTCTGCGGCGTGTGCATTTCGGACAAAGCCGAGCGAGCCGAGCGACTGGCGCTCACTTCCGCAAGGCTCGAGGCCATCAAGCAGGCAGGTCGTGTGGTTGTCCTGTCCCACTACATGGCCGGGGCGCTCCACCAGCTCGGCGTTCATCCGGTCGAGGTCATTCCTCCCCCCGTTCCGCTGGGACCCCAGAGGACCGCGGCCGGTGAGGGGTTCCTCGTCGCGGGGCGCCTGGTTCACCACAAGGGCACCGACATCGCAGTGGAAGCCTTTCGCGTCGCCTCGCCGAGCAGCAGCCTGAGCGTGGCGGGGCTCGGGCCGGTCGAGCTCGGGAACGCCCAGGCTCTGGGGTGGCTCGACCGGCCCACCCTCCGCGCACACTTGGCCCAGGCCCGAGCGCTGCTGTTTCCCGCCCGCTGGCAGGAGCCCTTCGGAATTGTGGGCGTCGAGGCGCTGGCCATGGGCACACCGGTGGTGGCGATGGTGCGAGGCGGAATGGTGGACTGGGCGGACGTCGGCACCCTGGCGGTGAGCGGCGTCGACGAGATGGCGGCGTCGATATCCTATCTCCAGCATCACCCCGAGGAGGCCCTCTCGCTGGGTCGGGAGGGACAGCTTGCCGTGGCCAAGCGGTTCAGTCCCCGTGACCACTTTCGTCGCGTCTTGGCGCTCTATCAGGGACTGTAACGCCGAGGCGCTCGTGGTATCCTCCGCAGACCAAGGAGTGAGTCGGTGCTGAGTCTCCTGAGCATGCTGACATCAACGGCATTGGGCGCGACGCTTCACGTCGCCGCGGACGGATCCGCATCCTATGCATCGATTCAAGGCGCCATCGATGCCGCGGTGTCCGGCGACACCATCGCCATTGCAGCCGGGGAATACACCGACCCTTTCGACCTCTCCGGAAAGTCGCTCACCCTCATCGGCGCGGGCACCGAGATCACCGTAATCGATGGACGAGGCGAGCACGATCAACTCATTTGGGCGGATGATGGAGAGGCGCTTCGGCTGGAGTCCATGACCCTCAGCAACACCTATCACCAGGGACTGGTGGTCGCAGGAGGCAGCCTGGAGGCCGAGGACGTACTCTTCTACGACATGGGCTCCCCCGATCTCTTTGGGGGCGCGATCAGCGCCACGGATGCAGCGGTAACCATCACGCGATGCCGCTTCGTGGAGAACATTGGCTACGACGGCGGCGCCATCATGGTCACCGGCTCCGTGAGCCTCTTCCTCGACACCACCACCTTTGAGTCAAACCGGGCCAATGGCTACACGGAGCGCGAGGTGGAGGTCGAGCTCGACGAAGAGACGGGGGAGGAAGTCTCCGAGACCGTGCTGGTCGAGGAACGTCAGGGTCGCGGAGGCGCCATCCACGCTTCAGGAACCGGAAGCATCACGATCTCGAGTGCAGAATTCACCGACAACCGCTCGCGCTGGGCCGGTGGCGCGCTGGCCATTCAGTCCTTTGACGGAACCGTGACGATCGAGGACAGCTGGTTCGAGGACAACCGCTCGACGCGAGGAAGCGGCGGCGCCATCGCCAACTGGATGCACGGTCCCGACGTCTACGAGCTGGAGGAATTCGCCGAGATCTTCAACACGCTGACCATCTCGGACTCAACCTTCATGGGCAACCTTGCGCAGCGCAGCTACGGCGGCGCGCTCTACACCGAGGGAGACTACTCCGGCCCCGTTCGCCTCGACATCAGCGGCTCAGACTTCATGTACAACGAGGCCAACAACGACGGCGGCGCCATCTGGGCCAAGCGGATGTACGACGAGGTGCTGATCGACAGCAGCACTTTTGACCTCAATGAAGCCCGAAGTGGCGGCGCGTTGGGCTTTAATCAGCAGATTCTCTTCACGGGCACCCACCTCGACGTCTCGTCCAACACCGCCAACAACTCTGGCGGCGGACTGTACGCTCAGGACGCGGTGTTGATCATGCTCGTGGACTCCAAGGTCCGCGGCAATCGCGCCAAGACCTCCCAGGGCGGAGGCGTCTACGCCGTCGGTCTCGACGAGACCTACCCTGCTAAGTTCTTGCGAGTGACCGTAGCGGACAACTCTAGCGCCCTTGAAGGAGGCGGCGTCCACTACCGAATGGTGGCCAATTCCACCATTGAAGAGAGCCTCATCGAAGGCAACGAGGCCGGCACCAACTCCTTCGGCGGCGGCCTGTTCGCGGACGACTCGGCCTACGTGAAGATCCGCAATTCGATTTTGAGGTCTAACACCGCCCACTATGGCGGCGGCGCCTACATCAACGACAATGCAGACGGCTCCGACTTCTTCAACAACATCTTTCTCGACAACCACGCCAGGACCGGGGGCGGCTTTGCTCTGTGCAACTCCCCCTACACGTTGTTCTACAACAACACCGTCACCGGCAACCGCGCCATGTTTGAGAGCAGCGGTGCGGCCTTCTACAACTCCCAGGTCGACTTCCGCAACAACATCTTCGCGCACAACGAGGGCGGGGCTGCCCTCCATATGTACGACCTGAATTCGTCGTTCTACGCCGAGCTCTCTCACAACAACTTCTACAGCAACACACCGCTGGATATCGGCGGGGAGCTCGACCCCGGTGTCCTTGACGCCAACGCAAACAGCGCCCTCGATCCGGAGTTTTCCCACTACGCGCCCGACATGCCCAGCGACCAGACCTCCTTGGTCCTGGCCCGCTCCTCTCCGCTCATTGACGCCGGCGATCCGCTCATCCTCGACTGGGACGGCTCCGACTCGGACGTTGGTGCGTACGGCGGGGACTACCTCATCGTGAACGACAAGGACGGCGATGGATTCCTCTCGGATGAGGACTGCGATGACGAGGACCCTGAGGTGCATCCTGGTGCAGACGAGGTCTGGTACGACGGCCGAAATTCAGACTGTGCCTACAGCTCGGACTACGACGCGGACGGCGACGGCGTCCTGCACCCTTCGGGAGGTGGGACCGACTGCGATGATACCGATCCGACCAAGGCAGCGATCGGCGACTGCCCGCCGCCCCCCGAGACGGCGGACGATGACCCGAGTGAAGAGACATCCGATCCAGAGGCACAGCCTGAGGCCTCCGTGTCGGGCAAGCTGAGCTGCAGCCATGCGCCCGGTCGCCCTCCTCCCTCTCTCTTGATCTTCGTGACGCTCTTGCTGGCCGCCGAGCGTCGCCGCACTCCCCCTAGCTAGCCACGAGGCGACTATGCGTACCGCTTGCCTGCTGTCCCTTTCCCTGCTCATTGCCTGTGGTACGTCCACGTCCAAGCCCGCGGACTCCGCATCTCCCTCGGCGCCGGACGCACCGCCCGTTGGGGACACCGCTACCGAGGAGCCCGATCCGCCAGATCCAGAGGCCGTGGATGCCGATGGGGACGGCTTTGACGACACCGAGGATTGCGACGACCTTGACCCCGACGTTCATCCGGAGGCCGTGGAGGTCTGCGACGGCATCGACAACGACTGCGACGGCGACACCGATGACTATGACGCCTCCGTTGACCCCTCCACACAGACGACCTGGTACGCCGACGCGGATGGCGACGGCTGGGGAGCGGAGGCCTACAGCCAGACCACGTGCTTGCAGCCGGCTGGGCATGTCGAGGGCAGCGCCGCGGGCTTCGACTGCGACGACACCGACCCGCTCGTTCACCCGACCGCGGCCGAGACGGACTGCGCCGATCCCAAGGACTACAACTGCGACGGCTCGGTGGGCTACCGGGATGCGGACGGCGACGGCTTTGCGGCCTGCGAGGACTGCAACGACCTCGACCCCGAGGTGCATCCCGACGCCGTGGAGGTCTGCGACCACATCGACAACGACTGCGACACCTTCGCGGATGACGACGACCACGGCCTCGACGCCACCACACGGTCCACCTTCTACGCGGATGAAGACGGCGACGGCTTCGGCAACGAGGACATGGTCGTCGAGCGCTGCTTTGAGTTTGAGGGCGCGGTCACGGCTGAATTTGGCTTCGACTGTGATGACGACGACGAGGACATCAACCCGCTCGCCGATGAAGTCTGCGATGAGGTCGACAACGACTGCGACGGCGACATCGACGACGACGACGAGGACCGCATCTCCGGCACCGTCTTCTACATCGACCACGACCGCGACGGCCACGGCAGCCTCGATTACCTCACCACCGCCTGTGCGGCGCCGGAGGGCTACACCACCACCTCCGACGACTGCGACGACCTCCGCAGCGACGTCTACCCCGGCGCCGACGAGCGCTGCGACGGCATCGACAACAACTGCGACGACGCCATCGACGGCCTCGACGCCGTCGACATGCCCCTGTGGTACCGAGACAACGACGGCGACGGACACGGCACCAGCGACATCGCCACCGCATCCTGCATGCCCGTCGGCGGATACTCCGCATCCGGCGGCGACTGCGACGACGACGCGCCGGCGGTCTTCCCCGGTGCTGAGGAAGTCTGCGACGGCATCGACAACGACTGCAACGACCTCATCGATGACGGCGAGGCAGCCGGCATGACCACATGGTATCGCGACGAGGACGGCGACGGACATGGCCTCGCAAGCTCCGCCGTCGAGGCCTGCGAGGCCATCGACGGCTACGTTGAGGTCATGGGCGACTGCGACGACGACCGCAGCGACACCTTCCCCGGTGCGCCCGAGCTCTGCGACGCCGTCGACAACGACTGCGACGGCTCCCTCGACGACGGCCTCAGCCTCACCACCCACTACCGGGACATGGACAGCGACGGCTTCGGTACGGACGAGGAGACCATCACCGCTTGCGCGTCGCCCGAGGGCTTCTCTGACACCGACGGAGACTGCCACGACGGTTCCGCCGTCTCCTACCCGGGGGCCACCGAGGACTGCTTTGACACCCTCGACAACGACTGCGACGGCCAGGCCGACTGCGACGACCTCGACAGCTGCAAGGCCACCGAGGCCGCCTGCTGGGTCTGCGGCGATGGCATCAAGGACCCCGACGAGGACTGCGACGACGGCGGCACCGTCAGCGGAGACGGCTGCAGCGAAGACTGCACCTCCGAG
>CAZKOI010000021.1:0-23167 GCA_964554315.1 uncultured Enterobacterales bacterium
GCGAGACCGAGAGCTCGCGTGAACCAATCGCTGACCTGGCTCGCCAACAAGCTCTTCAACCACGGCCCCTTTGTCACCGACACGATCAACGGCTTCCGAGCGATGCATCGTCGGGCGTTCTTGGACATGGACACGTCGGTGAAGCGCTTTCCGATTGAGTACCAAATCTCTATTCGAGCGATGCGCCGTCGATGGAAGATTGCTGAGCTGGCGACCATCGAGGGCCAGCGTGCCGGTGGGGAGTCCAAGGCCATCTCGTGGCCGGTCGGCAAGGACCACCTCAAGGTGCTCCTCACGGAGCTGCCAGGGTCACGCCTCTTCCAATGACGAAGCAGTCGGACATCGAGCGTCTGGTCTCGACGCATTTCAGCATCGAAGAGCCCGCCGACGGACTGCCCCTTGCGGTGAGTCCCATAGGCCCGGAAGAAATCGCTGCGGGGATTGATACCTTGCTCAGCGGCTGGCTCACGATGGGCCGTCGAGTGCGTGACTTCGAGTCGGCCTGGGCGGAAGCGATCGGCACGAAGCACGCGGTCTGTGTGAACTCCGGCTCCAGCGCGCTTCTGGTGATGTTGACCGCGCTGGTTGAGACGGGCGTGCTGTCGAGGGGAGACGAGATGATCGTTCCTGCAGTGGGATGGTCTACCTCGCTCTTCAGCGTGGCTCAGGCCGGCCTCAGGCCCGTCTTGGTCGATGTGGGTGAGGACTCGTTGGTGCTAGAGGGGGGATGGGACCGGCCCGTTCTTGCCGTTCACCTCCTAGGGTGTCCAAGTCGTGCTGAGGCCCCGGTCGTTGTGGAGGATGCCTGCGGTGCCCATGGTGCAGCCATTGGTGATCAGCGCTGCGGAGCCCTGGGCGTTGCCGGCGCATTCTCCTTCTTCTTCTCTCATCACTTGAGCACCATCGAGGGAGGCATGATCAATACCAACGATGATGCGGTCGCCGATGCAGCGCGAAGCGTGCGGGCTCATGGTTGGATTCGGGAGCGGTCGGATGCGGACCTGCTCCGAGAGGCGCACGCTCCCATCGACCCTCGCTTTCTGTTTGTGAGCGCCGGATACAACGTCCGTCCCACCGAAATCACAGGGGCCATGGGGTGTGTTCAGGTTCCCAAGTTGGACGGCTTTGTGGCGGCTCGGCGAGCCAATCACAAGGCTTGGTGCGAGGCTATTTCTGCCCTTGGCTTGCCGCTGCGGGTGTACCCAGAATTACCAGGGACGACCCATGCAGCCTTCGCCTTTCCCATGCTCTTGGATGAAGACTCACCCATAGATCGCGCCACATTGAGTGCCAGGCTTGAGGCCATGAACATCGCTACGCGACCGATTTCCGGCTCCAATTTGATCCGCCAGCCGGCTTTTCAGCACGTTCCGGGCGCTCGCGTCGAGGGAGACACCCCAGTGGCCGATGCCGTCCACACAAGAGGCTTCTTTGTGGGCCAATCGCAGGGTTTTGGCGCCGACCACCTCGACCGTCTCATCGAAGCTCTCCGCGCCGCCTTTCGATAGAGCCTGTACCACGCACGCAACAGCAGGTATGCTCCGGACCATGAAGATATTGGTCACAGGCGGCGCAGGGTACGTAGGAAGCGTTCTGGTGCGTCAGTTGCTGGCTCGGGGACACCGAGTGCACGTTTTGGACAACCTCATGTTTGGCGGGAACACGCTCCTGCCTTTGTTCATCGATCCCAATTTCAGCTTCGCGAAGGTCGACATCTGCGATCGAGCCGCTGTCGAGGCGGAGATGGATGGCGTTGATGCGGTGGTTCACCTAGCCGCACTCGTTGGGTACCCGCTGTGCAAGAAGATGCCGAACCGAGCGGTTGAGGTGAACGTCGAGGGTACCAAGAACGTGATCGCGGCAATGCCCGCGCGCGCTGGGCTGGTCTACGCCTCCACCGGCAGCAACTACGGTGAGGTCGAAGGGGTCTGTACGGAAGACACGCCGCTCAACCCGCTCAGTCTCTATGGGCGCGTAAAGACGCAGGCTGAGGAGCTCTGTCTGGCGCGGGGGAACTCCATCGCGCTGCGGTTTGCCACCGCCTACGGGCTCTCACCGCGACCCCGCTTGGACCTCATGATCAACGACTTCTGCTGGCAGGCCATCCACCAGAAGTACCTGGTGGTCTACGAGAAGCACTTTCGGCGTACCTTCATTCACGTGGTCGATATCGCTCGGGCGATGGTTCACATGCTCGAGTGCTTCGACACCCTTGAGCACCAAGTCTTCAACGTGGGGCACGAGTCCCTTAACTTCACCAAGGAAGACATCGTCAAGCTGATCAAGGAGCGCGTGGAATTCTTGGTGTACTTCGCCGAGTTTGGGAAGGATGAGGACCGCCGCGACTACGAGGTGGACTACTCAAGGATTCGGGCCACAGGTTTTGAGGTCAGCATCGACATCGACAAGGGGCTCTCGGAGCTCATCAGCGGGCTTCAGCTGCTCGAGATTCGCAACCCCTACGGAAACGTCTAGACCCGATGTGGTCCGGTACCCGCACTCTGGTCACGGGCGCCCGGGGCTTCCTGGGTCAGCACGTGGTGCGGCGACTGCTTGAGCTTGGTGCCGAGCCCGTGGAGGTGGGTCGAGCGGAGGCAGACCTCACACGCGCCGAGGAGACGCTTCGCCTCTTCCAAGAGGTTCGGCCGCAGGTGGTGGTCCACTGTGCGGTTCAGGGAGGAGGCATAGGGTGGATGCGAGAGCACCCGGTGGAGTCCGGCCGGGACAACGCGTTGATCAACCTCCATGCGCTCGATGCAGCGTACCGGTGCGGGGCGAAGCTATTCATTGGTGCCTCTTCGACTTGTGCATACCCGAGGTCTCCGCCGGTTCCGTTCAAAGAGACGTCGCTGTGGGATGGGTATCCCGAGCCGACCAATGCCCCGTACGCGCAGTCCAAGCGCCTCATGATGGACATGGGCAGAGCCTACGCTGATCAACACGGCTTCCGGTCGGTCTTCGGTTTGTTGGGCAACCTCTACGGGCCTGGCGATGAGCTGGAGCTTGAGCGCGCCCATGTGGTGGCGGCTCTGATCATCAAGTGTCTGTCTGGCGCAGAGGTTCTAGAGGTATGGGGGACCGGACGAGCGACCCGAGAACACCTCTATGTCGCGGATGCGGCGGATGGTCTTCTTGCGCTCGCCCGTTCACCGTCTTCGGATCCGATCAACATTGGTACCGGGGAAGAAGTCAGCGTGGCGGATCTCGCCCTCGCCGTCGCCCAAGCGACCGAGTTCAAGGGAGAGATACGCTTCGATCCCACCAAGCCTGATGGACAACCTCGGAAGGTCATGGACTGCAGCCGAGCGAGAGAGGAGCTGGGCTGGATTGCGCCGACGCGCTTGAGTCAGGGTCTGGAGGCCACTGTGGCGTGGTATCGGGAGCACCTCACGTGCTGAGGGCGGTGCTGATTGTGGGTACGCTCCAGGGGTGCTTGGAGCGAGTCACTGGCGAGGCAGTGCCCCTTGACCAGCGCTTCACAGCCCAAGCGGAGACCCCGACGACCTCCGACGACACCGCTGCGCCGGCCCACTCCCCGATGGAGCACCAGACCGTGGAACATGTGGAGGTTCCACCCCCGCAGCCCTTCCAGGATCACGAGGGCGCGCGCGTGGAGATCTCTGGACTCATCACTTCCTCGGTCGAGGGTGCCGTTGATCTCGATGTCGCCACAATCGATGACTCGGTGGAAGGAGGGCTCGTTCGCGAGGGCAAGATCATGCTGACAGGCCCAGGGCCCTTCTCCATTTCGATTCCGGAGGGGGCCGGCGCCATTCGTCTCGCGGGCTTCCAAGATCTCCAGAGCGATGGCCCTACCGAGGATGATCCGTATGCCGAGCTGGACATCACGGTGGGCAGCGAGCCGATAGGTGCGCTCGAGCTCCTGCTGGTCAAGGGCGCGAGGGGAAGCGCCAGCGGAGGTCCGGAGCACCAAAACAGAGCGCATGTTGAGATGCCGCCGGGCCATGGATCTGAACCGACCACGACGTCCGGTGGTGCACCGACAAGCACCGATCCGTTTGAGGGGGTGGAGGGCCCGCGGGTGAAGGTTTCCGGTGTCCTTGAGTCCTCCGTTGAGGGCACGATCGATCTCGATTTGTTCAAGGAAGATGACTCTGCGCCGGGCGGCCGCCAACTGTTGGGCAAGCTAAAGCGTGCGCCGGGTGAATTCGAGATTCTGGTTCCGACCTCGATCGGTGTCCTTGAGCTGGATGCGTTCGTCGACCTCACCGGTGACGGGCCCAGCGGGGATGATCCCCGGGGTTCAGCGGAGAGCCTGCAGGTGAGCAGTGGCCCGATTGACGGGGTTCGAATCACGCTGGTCAGCATGGGTGAATTGCCCCCCGAGCCCGCCGCCGAAAAGAGCGGCACGGACCTCGAGGAGGAGTTTGCCAAGACACGCGCGGGCGGTGCGGCAGGAACGGATTCGGACCTCGGCATGTAGTCAGTGTTGCCGTCTGTCAGTAGGGTTATAGGTGCTCCTGAACTGGCGTTTGTCCGAGCAGGGTGAACGGACCGGAGGACCTATGATCAAGACCGCTTTGCTTGGAATGCTCACTGCCTGGATGGGCGTCGCGAGCGCTCAGTCGAACACCACCTACGACTTCGAGCTCTTTCGGCCATCCCCCGACCACTACGGTTACTTTGCCGTTCCGTCGGCCTCAACCCTTGGGCACCTGCAGCTTGGCGGTGGTTTTTGGATCTCCTACGAGAACGATCCGATCGTCTTCGTCACCAAGAATGAGCGCCTGCGTCCGGTCCTTCGAGACGTGCAGGGAGACAACGGTGAGGGCATCGTCGATGACCGCCTGACCGGTCGTGTTCAGGTCGGCCTTGGGCTCTCGAACCACTTCTCATTCTCGATCGATGCGCCGATTGTGCTCTGGCAGGATGGCTATCTTCCCGACGAGTACGTGCTCAATGCCTCTTCGCAGCCGAACTCGCTGGTGTCCTCGGGCATTGGCGACATCGTGCTCATGCCGAAGGGTGTCATTCTCGATCGAGACAAGATGCCCATCGGGATGGCGGTCTCGCTCCCTGTGGGCCTTCCCACGGGCAACGGCGGGTCCTTCCTCGGCGAGGAGGGCGTCAGCCTCACCCCGACCGCGACCTTTGAGTTCTCGGATGGCCCCATCCGAAACCGTAAATACGCGTTCCGCAGCGCGGTCACCGCCGGCTACCACGTGCGTCCTGGCGCCCAGATCCGTGACGTCGAGGTCGGAAATGCGATGGTCTACGGTGTAGCGATGGGTCTTCATGCTTCAGTCATGGAGATTGTCGCGGAGTTCCATGGCACCGTCTTCGGTCCCGACACGTCGCAGGCGCCCGCGGAGGTCCTGGGTGGTCTCAAGATCTTGGCCGCTGAATATGTGGCGCTGAATGTCGGCGGTGGCATGGGCGTGCTCTCTGGTCTCGGTGCGCCCGACTGGCGCGTGTTCAGCGGTGTGAGCGTCGCACCGAGCTTCGACCCCAATCGTCGTGACACGGACAAGGACGGGATTGTCGATGCCATGGACCAGTGTATTCGCGACGCCGAGGACATCGATGCCTTCCAAGACGAGGACGGCTGTCCAGAGATCGACAACGACAAAGACGGTCTGTACGACCAGCAGGACCGCTGCCCGAATGAGGCGGAGGACGAGGACGGCTTCCAGGACTCGGACGGCTGCCCCGACCCCGACAACGACAGGGACGGCATCCTGGACGTCTCCGACCGCTGCCCGAACGAGGCCGAGTCGAACAATGGCTACCAGGATGAGGACGGCTGTCCAGACTCCGAGCCCGTGCTTGATACCGACGGTGACGGCTACAACGATGACGTTGATCGCTGTCCGTATGACGCTGAGGACTTCGACGGAGATGAGGACGAAGACGGCTGCCCGGATGTCGACAAGCGTGTCGTCATCGAGAAGAACTTCATCAAGATCTCTGAGAAGATCTACTTTGAGTTTGGCAAGGCCATCATCCAAGAGCGCTCCTTCAGCCTCATTGACGAGATTGCCGAGACAGTCGTGGCCAACCCTCAGCTGAAGAAGATTCGAATCGAAGGGCACACGGATGATGTTGGGTCGGACTTGGCCAACCTGAAGCTCAGCCAGTCTCGCGCGGACTCCGTGGTCGACGCCTTGGTGACCCGCGGAGTGGAGCGAAGCCGCCTCGACGGCGTCGGATTTGGCGAGATGCGCCCCATCGACTCCAACGAGACGGATGATGGCCGTGCAGCCAACCGACGCGTAGAGTTCATCATCGTCGACCAAGAGTAGGCCTCAAAGGCACCGACTGGATTCGGGCCGCAGCGACCGCGGCGCGGCCCGAATCGTTGAGGTCGCGATTAGTGGAAGACTGGTGTACAATAGGGCATCAGAGTCGCTCGCTGCATCTCCTGCGCTTGGCTCTGGTTCTCCATTCGACTCTCTGTGGATCCCCCCGCGAGCCAGATGGAGGAGTCCCCGCGCTGGAGCCTCTCTTGCGACGAAGCCACTGGTTAGGCCTGATCCTGGCCGCACTGTCTTGCGCAGAGCCTAAGTACGCCGACACCGAAGAGGGTGCCTCGTCCGCTGTCGGCGGCGACGGGGTCGTAGGCGTTGGTGATGCGGGGACGTCGACGGACGATGACGAGGAAGACGACGAGCACTGGATGACCGTGCGAGCTCGAGTTCAAGTCGATCTGTACACCACCAACGATGAGGGCGGGCGGGAGTTTCTGTCGTGGGATGATGCCGTCGGGCCGGCTGGAGAGTTCCCGTTTGGGTCGATTTTTGTCGCGGCGATCCAGACGGAATCCACCATGGTCGAGAGCACGGTCGCGCAGCACACCGTCATTCGGCCGCGGACCGACGGCGACTACTATCGCCTGAAGATCGACCCGGAAGCGGCCGAAACAGTCAGCATATTCGCTACCCTGGATGTTCGAGGAGATGGCATCGTGGGCTCCGGTGAGCCCTCTGGCATCTACCCCGATGCCCTTGAGGTGGTGGCCTATGCGGAGGACACCGAGGCCAACATCGTCATCCTCGTGGACTGGGACCGGTGGGGACCCGGGGGCTGGGGCTGGCAGGACGTGGGTGGCTATGTGCCGCCTCGCGACACCGACGGTGATGGCGACATCGATGAAGACGACGCCGGCTGTGAGCTGGTGAGCGTGGCGGGCGACGTGCGGATCACGGTGCCCTACGAGGGCGGCAATGGAAAGGTCATGCTGCTGGATAACAACGGCGGGGGCCCCTACCAGATGGTGGAGTTCACGCCGATACCGAACGGCTCGGGTGGTGGCATCGCGGAGTACAACCTGGGGCTGTGCGCCTGGGCGGGTGACATGAAGATCGTCGCCGCCTACGACTCCAACGGAAACGGTCTCATTGATCCCGACGATATGTGGGGAGGCCATGTGTCGGAGCCAGGCGTCGACGGTAACCCCGTCACCATCGAAGACTATCGCCAGACTGACATTCACATCGAGGTGCCGCTCGGCGACGGGGGACCCGCCGTCTCCGTCGTGCCGTTCGTCCACCTCTCCGGTGTGGCGTACCCCGAGAGTGTGCCCACCTTTGCGGGCTTTGGAGAGGAAGACGGCGACGGTGTTGCGCTGTACGTGGCGGCGCTTCGCTATCCTCTGACGCCCGATATGGATGTCGAGGACTTTACCGATGCCTATGACTTTGTAGTTTGGGATTCCGACGCGCTGGGGGATTCAGCAAGCGTCGAATGGGATCTCATCGTGCCGGCCAACACGGTTGTATACCTGGTGGCTTTTGTAGACGTAGATGGAGACGGACTGGTCAATGAGGAACAAGAACCCGTAGCTTTCGGTGGAGTGGGAGGTGCAGCCGCTCTATCAACAGGGGATGAAGGCTACAGCGGACTTGGCCTCGGACTGAGTGTTGTAGAAGGGTAGGCACAGGCCCTAGGGCCGAGAGGGCTCAGGCGCACTCCATCGCCTGAGCCCTTTTCTCTTTTGGTCGATCCCTTACCAACGACGAGGTGCACTCGAGGCTCCCTTTCGGTATCCTGACAGAGATGGTGGATACAGAGCGACTCGTATGGATCTTGGACCTGCTCGTTGAGCGGGGACTGCTCCATGCCGGACAGAAACAAGACGTGCTGAACCGCGGCCGCGACCAGGCAAGGCACATCCTGCTCGATAAGCGTGCTCAGATGCGACGAATGCTGGGACGGCATCGGGTCGCCTATCGCGTCACCGCCATCGAGCTCATCGCTTCTTTCCGATTCAACCGCGCCGACGAGCCAACGGAGCGGCTGGACGAGGAGGCGGTCACTCAGGCCGTCGCTGCTGTCCTTGAGCTTCCCTTTGTGCATCTTGATCCGCTCCAGCTCGACTACAAGCTGGTCACCAGCGCCTTCGGCGGCCCCTTTGCCGAACGGCATCTGATTGTCGCTGTCGACGACACGGACGCCGCACTCACCATTGCGATGGCGGATCCGTGGGACAATGAGCTGGTCGAGAGCATTGCTCGGGTCAAGAACAAACCCATCCATGTGGTCGTTGCGCCCAAGACGGAAATCCTCGGTATCATTGTGGAGTTTCACGGCTTCAGGCGCTCGATGCGGGCCGCCGAGGAAGACTTTGCCTCAGACTTTCCCGATCTGGGCAATCTCGAGCAGCTGTACGAGCTTGAAGATGGTGGCAGCGATCTCGATGCGAACGACAAGCCCATCGTGCGGGCGGTCTGGTACCTCTTGAACTACGCCTTCGAGCAACGAGCCAGCGACATCCATCTCGAGCCTAAGCGAGACGAGGGGTGGGTTCGGATGCGCATCGACGGTGTCCTCCACCGCATTCATCGCTTGCCCAAGGTGGTGCTGCCGGCGATGACCAGTCGCTTCAAGATGCTGGCCCGAATGGACATCGCGGAGCGTCGCCGGCCCCAAGATGGGCGCTTCAAGACCAGCTTTCAGGATGAAGAGATAGAGCTTCGGGTGTCGACGGTGCCGACGGTCTTCGGGGAGAAGGTGGTGGCGCGTGTCTTCGACCCGGGCGCGCAGCTGGCCGATCTCGAGAATCTGGGCTTTTTTCCTCGGGAGCTCTCGGCCTATCGCGGCATGCTCTCACAGACCTCCGGCCTCTTGCTGGTGGTCGGCCCCACGGGAAGCGGCAAGACCACGACGCTCTACACCTCGCTGCAGCACCTGCACTCGCCAAGGGTCAACATTGTCACCCTCGAGGATCCGATCGAGATGGTGCATGAGCACCTCAACCAGATCGCGATGCAGCCCAAGATTGGGCTGACCTTTGGGTCGGCACTGAGGAACGTGCTGAGGCAGGACCCTGACGTGGTCATGGTCGGTGAGATTCGAGACGAAGAGACCGCTCAGAACGCGGTCCAAGCTGCGCTGACGGGCCACTTGGTGATCTCAACGATTCATACGATCGATGCCGCGAGCGCCGTGGGTCGAATGCTCGACCTGGGCGTCCTCCCCTTCCTGCTGAGCTCGGTGCTGGTCGGTGTGGTGGCGCAGCGCCTCGTGAGAAAGATTTGCCCCCACTGTGCCGTTGACGATGTCTTGCAGGACGATGAAGTTCTCGCGCTGCGCATTCAAGGTGCTCGCGGGCGCCGCCTGAAGGTTCGGCGAGGAGTGGGCTGCGTGAAGTGTCGCTACACCGGCTATCGGGGCCGGACAGGACTGTACGAGGTCATGCCGGTCACGACGCGCATCGCCAGCTTGGTCCACGAGAAGGCGTCGAGCCAAGAGATCAAGCGAGAGGCGCTCAACGACGGCATGCTGACCCTGAGGGAGTACGGCATCAAGAAGATCGCCTTTGGAGAGACCAGCTTCGATGAAGTGATGGCGGTTACGGACGACCGATCGGTCTACTGATAGGCTTAGCTCGGAGAGACATACACAAATGGCGCCACGTACTGGACGGCGTGCATGAAGAGCATGCCGACAATTAGGACGACTGCCGCGACCGCAACAGGCACCAACCACCAGCGGCCGCCAGCGCTCAAGAGCTTCATGAGGTCGCTCGTTTGTCGGTCGTCTTCGTCCATCACCCAAGATTAGCACCGAGACATCAAGTAGGCTTAGTTGATGAGCAGTCGTCCCCACCCGCATCAGCGATTTGGTTTGGCACTCGCGGTATTCCTTGCTGTCTCCGGTGTGGCGCTCGTGGCGAAGGGGCTGGGCTTCCTGGGTGTGCCTGACCCCCTGTCGCTACCCGATATTTCGGGACACCAGGCGTCGGGTCAGCCAGGCGTGCCCTCAGTGGGTCCGGGCCCCGCCTTGGGTCCTATCCAGCCCGGTGCGGTTCAACCGGGTGCGGTTCAACCGGGTGCGGGTGTCTTTGGTTCTGAGGCACCGCTGGAGACGATGAGCGTAGAAGGCGGCGCCATCTGTGAGGGGTGCGACGTGGTGCTCATCACGGTGTGTTCGCTCCGAAAAGATCACCTGGGGATCTACGGATACCCGACAGACGTCTCGCCGGCGATTGATGCGCTGGCTGCGCGAGGCACCCGCTTCACCCGTGCATACTCCGCGTCCAACTTCACGCTTGCATCGCTCACGGCCGTGCTCACCGGACGATACGGCAGCGCAACCGGCGTCACGGGCTGGGACAAGGGGCTCACCAAGGACGTGCCGACACTCGCCGAGGTGATGGGGCTGTACGGCTATCAGACGGCAGCGTTCACGACCGATGCGCCCTCGGGATTTCGTCCCGACTATGGCCTCGACAAGGGCTTTCAGCACATGGAGATTACGCCGCCGCCGAGAAACTCTCCGGATGGCCGCTTCAGAGGTGGGGTCAAAGAGGAGGCCGGAGAGGCTGCACGGCCGGCCAGTCAATGGCTTAGCCAGGCGGATGAGCGGCCCGCCTTCCTCATGCTCCACACCCGTACGGCCCACTTTCCGTTTGTCGTCGAACCACCCGATGAGGGAAGCGACCCAACGGGCATGCGTCAGCTGCTCTGGGAGGCTGGGCAGGCGGAGGCTGCGGGTCGGGAAGATCAAGCCATGCCGGGTATGGCGGGCGGGACCGCGGTGGAGGGCGTCGTCGAGATCGTTCGCCAAGATCCTCTGCAGGTTCGCGTCAACGAGGTCGGCGCCGCGGCCACCCAGGTTTGGCGAGAGGCCTACGCCGAGGGCGTGCGGTTGATGGATGAAGATGTTCGGGTCTTGCTTGATGCGGTCAAGGCGCGAGGCCGCCCCACCATGGTGGTGTTGGTTGCCGATCACGGGGAGTCGCTCAATGACCACGGCGAGCTCCTGCACGGAGACGCGTTCTTCGATGGTGTGATCAACGTCCCGTTGATTATCTCGATGCCTGACGGATCAGCGTCTCCGCGGGCAACGGACATGGTCGTCAGTCAGACGGACATCCTGCCGACGATTCTGCAGGCGGTGGGTGCGGCGGTCCCGGCCGGTGTCGATGGCGAGAGTCTTGTCCCCGCCCTGCAGGGCAGCGACGAGCCGATCCATACGGTGGTTCTTTCGGAGGGGGGGGTGGCGCGGATTGAGGATGGTGTGTTGCCTGGTGCGGTGATCTCGAACCCATGGGTGCTGCTCAAGCAGAGGCGAGGGTGCGGGCTCAGTCGGTCGCCAGGCCAAGGCGTCATGGATGAGGGCATGCCCGTGTGTCTCTTCAACATGAACAGCGATCCGGGACAGCTGAGCTCGGTGGCGGGCTTGCAGCGTGATGCGGTCACAGACCTGCTCACCCGGTGGAAGAATTTTCGAGCGGCGCACGGTCAAGCTGGCGAGCAAAAGACGCTCTCGCCGGCCTTCGTCGAGGAGCTTCAGCGCTCAGGCTATGACTTCAGCACGGGGGCGCCGTGACGCACGCGCAGCGTGTCCTGTTGCTCCTCCTCGCTGTGTTGCTGGGTGCTTTCGGTGGTCGCCTCATGGCCCATCGCGTCGGAGACACGTTCGCGCTGCCTTCTCCCCCTGATCCGCAGCATTGGCGCATCATCTCGGCCGGGCTTGCCGAGGGTATAGGGCGGACCGGGGTGGGGCGCGTCAGCCATGTGGCGGGCGGCGCACTCAATCTGGCCACCCATGTGTTCATTCGGCCCGACATGGCCATTCCTCAATTCCAAGGGGACGCCAGCAGAGTCATCCTTGAGCTGGCTGAGGACAGCGGTCCACTCTGGCTCCAGGTTGGCCCACCCCCGGGTAAGTTCATCCAGCTGCAGCCGGGTGCCGTAGGGGCGGGGGTGGACGGGCAGCGCCTGACTCGAATGGACGGAGTCCGACAGTTTCAGGTGCAGATTGAGGGCGACCAGCTCAAGATTGAGGGGGGAGGCCAGGTGGTGGTGGCCGGGCAGGCACGGCCGGGCCCGCTTGAGCTTTCCGCCGTCGGCGAGTGGGCCAGAGTTCGTCGCATACAGGCCTTTGATGTCTCCGGGAACGCGCTCTTTCAGCAGGACTTTAGGTCCATGCGGGTCTCGAGCCATGTCCTTGGCGGCTTCACCCTGCTGGGGGCTCTTGTGGGACTTGCCGTCGGGCTCCTGCTGCGGATCGTAAGTCCTTGGCGGTTGTTCGGAGTTCTCGGCCTCCTCTCACCGCTCGTGTGGACGCTCTCTCGAGGACGAGACACCTGGCTGCATGCCGTCGAGCGGCTCTACCTCGATGCCGTGGCGCCCTCGCAACTCTCGAGTCTTGTGCTCGGTTTGAGCGCCTGCCCGGTCGTCATGGCTGGGATGATTTCGGCCCTCTCGGCTCTCCGAAGAGGATCGGTACCCACCCTTCGCGGCTTCGGTGTTTGGGCGGGGCTGGGTGCGCTCTGCTTGCTGATTCAGACCCCACAGACCCCGCTGGTCTGGGGCACTGTGGCGATGTATGGCATCTCGGCGTTGATCTGTGCAGGTCGCCGCTCTGTGGGTCCGTGGTGGACCATCGATGGGCTCGGGTGGGTGCTGTGGCTGGTTTTTGCTCCCAATGCGGCACTCTTTGCGGCTGCGCGTGTCATCTCCGTCGTGTCTTTGGCCGGGATGTGGGTCCGTCACGGGCCTCGCGCTGGGTTGGCGCTGCTCGGCTTCGGGCTTGCCCTCATGCCGGTGGGCGTGGAAGCCTGGGCGCGGGATACCTCGCTTGACACAGCCTGGAGGCTCGAGCGCATCACCGGCGAGCGGGCCAATGAGCGGGGCTGGGAGCGCCCGACCCCGGGATGGACGGGCCGTTGCGGTGAACCAGGCCAGAGAACGACACACATTGTGGTCGGTGGTGGATCATCGGTGGGTGGCGCCTATCAGTTCAGCGGAGAGCCCGAGGCATTCTTCACGGCTGTGGCGCACCAGACGCTCTGTGAGGAACTCGCCCCCGGTCAGGCGCTTGTGACCCATAACTTCGGAGACGGTGACCGAAATACGTTCACCATCTCTCGGACCATCGATGAGCACCTGAGCGAGGCGGACATACTGGTGCTCTACGTGGGAGTCAATGATCTGCTGACTCGTCAGAACAGCCTCACTCGGAAGGAGCGAGAGACACGGGCCCGTGCTCGACTCACGTCGCTCGACGGACCGCTTGGCTGGGTCGCGCAGTCACGGCTGGCGATCGGGACCATGCTCTGGTTCAAGGGCGCTGAGCGCGATCGAGGCGAGAGTGTTCCCGATGTGCCCCTGGTGGATGCCCGAGAGAACCACCAACGGATCATCGATGCTGCGCGCGCGCGGGGTGTTCAGGTGGTGCTCATGACGGAGTACACCCAGGAGACGCAGCGAGCGCTGATGCTGCCGTACTATCAGATGCAGTCCTCGCTCGCCGCGGAGGATGTGCACGTCGTGGATGTGAAGGCGGTGTTTGAGGGGGTCAGCGACGCCGAGAGCTTGGCGGACCGAAACCATCTCTCTCGTGCAGGCAACCGGCGGCTCGGAGAACAGCTCGCCCGCGCCCTTCAGCCGTTGTTGGGTGGATCGAGTCGGTAGATGCGGAGGCCTTCGCCCTCGTAGACTGGCGTCGCGGTGATGTCCAAGAATCGAGCGGTACGCGCGAATTGGCGCTCGGGATAGGTCGCTTGGTGCAACACGACCCACTTGAGCCCATCGGCAACGGCCGCTTGGCGACCCATGGCGATGTCAAACCAGGGGAGCTGTGCCGGCAGTGTCGCGGCGGTGGAGTACTCCAGCTCCACGAGGATTCGAAGAAACCGATTCTCACGCAGGCTCTCCGGCCAAGGATCGTTGAGGCCGTAGGGGGTAGGCTGGCCGTGCTGAAGCTGTCCGAGTGCGTAGGCACTTCGTGCCAGAACAGGCCGGCCCACCGGTAGATCGAGGACAGCACCGCCCTTGAGCGAGGCGAGCACGGCGGGAACCGAGGCATCGGATGTAGGCAGCGGAAAGGGTGCGGGTGACGCGTACAGGCGCTCGCCTACCATGAACATCACCAGCAGGGCGGCCGGCACAGGGCCTCTGAATCGACCGGACTGCATGGCCCTCAGGGCATACGCCAGCAGGACACAGAGAGCGACCGTGATGCCCACCGCGAAGCGATAGGCGTGGCTGATACGAGAGAACATGGGGAACCACTCGAACAGGCCGAGGAAGGGTAGAGGAATCCAGCCACCGAAGGCCTGGACGTAGTCGCCGCCCACGAACAGGAAGGGACCCAAGCACAGCAAGCCATACCCAAGCCCCAGGGTGGCCCAGCTTCGTGCTCGATGGCGAAACCGTGTCCCCAGCACCATCAGGCTGGGCCAGAGTAAGAGGTGTCCGAGGTAGACAATCACCAGCAGGTCCTCGCCAAACAGCGCCTTGAGGTCCGGTGAATAGTGCTTTCCAGGTCGGAAGAAGCTCACGACATCGGTCATGTTGTGCAGTACGAGGGTGGCCCAGACGAACTGAGGGTCTCGAGTCACGACCGCGTCGTCGGCTGACATGGACGCCGTGAAGGCGATGAATGCAGGGGCGACCACTGTGAGGGTGGTCAGACCAAAGACTGTGGCCTTGTCGACGTGGCGGTTCATCGCAGCGAGTGGATGACGAAGCAATGCTCGAGCCACCAAACCCAGCAACGCGATTCCAGCAAACAAGCCGTAGTACCAGTTGGCAAGCGCGGTAATGCCGAGGGTTAGGCCGGCGACGAGGGCGTTCTTTTGGGTGGGATGGTGAAACAGCTTGCGCAGGGTGAGGAGCGCAAGCGGCAGAAAGCCTGCCATCATCGTCTCCGAGATGCCGTTGTACGCCTGACCCATCAGGTGCGGCATGGTCTGGTAGGCCATGCCTGCTGCCCACGCGCCGAGGGCGCTTCCGGTGACGCTCCAGGCCAGAGCGTACATGCCCACTCCACACAAGACGAATTGGAGGAGGTAGCTGGCGTTGTACGCGACCACCGGACCGCTGATGAGGTTGATGGGCAGCGTGATGATGGCACCCATCATGTCGATGAACCACAGCGATCCCCCCGAGGGCCAGTTCAGCAGCTCGGTGTGCAGCGGCCACTCCCCTGCCCGAAGCTTGTCCGCGACGAAGCCGTAGCCCCAAATGTGGTTCCACACATCGTTGCCGGGGTGGCCAATGGCGAGCGTGCTCGGGCTCGAGAGAACCGGACTGATCTGCCAGAGCGCCAGCGCGATGAAGGTCGACCAAGCCGCCAGGTGCCGCAGCGGCGATGTCGGTAGCCGTGTTAGCATCGGACCTCTGCCGGGCATGGGTTTATTGTGGACAATCGCTGCATCAATCTCCGCACGCTGTCTATTGTTGCAGGTTTGTCGGGGTGCGCGTACCACCCGGATGATTTCAAGCGCCCCGTCGCCGCGACCACAGAGAACACGCTCACGGCTGTGCCGCCTGCGCCGCCCGTTCCAGAGGGAGAGCCCCTCTACCAAATCCTCTACGCCGATGAGTTTGGCGAGGAAGCCCGTGCCCTAGGGCAGCGTGCGCGAATGCTGGCCTGGCTGCATGGGGCTGGGCTCGATGAGTCGCAGCTCCGAAGCCTCATTCCCCTCGCCGGCCTTGTCGCCGAGGCGGTGAGAGAGGACGAGGCATCGCGCCGCGCGCTCGGTCCGGGAGAGCTAGAGGCCTACGGCGAGACCTACCGGGCACTCATCTTGGCGTTCTCGGGTCGCCAGTCCCTCACCACAGAGGACATGGCGAAGCACGCAGAGACACTCCGCACGGCACGGACGGCGCTGTGGGGCGAGACCGACCCGCATCGGGCTCAGTATGAGCGCCTCGGCCGTGTCCTCGCCAAAGTTCAGGCCTGGGTCAATGGACTCAGCGGTGAGCAACGCGCCCGGCTTGCCGAGGTTCGCTTCTTCTTGCGGCGGCCCATTGCACCCTTGGCTCGCCCTGGACACTACGAGGCCATGCTAGCGGGGAGCTGGGACGTTGGCGATTTTGACACCCTTCGATACGCGGGGCGCTCGCCGGGTGATGAAGCCATGAACATCGGCGGACTGTTCTCCGCCGAGCCCTACCGCGTTCGCCCCAACACTCACCTCACGGCGCTGCAGGTGCAGGCCTTGGTCGCTCGAGCGCTCCTTGAGCCGGGGCTGGTTGAGGCGATCGAGGTGGTCCTTGGCGAGCGAGAGCCGCTCGCCTTCTAGGCGTCTTCGGTGCCGGCGATCTCGGTCGACATGCCCCAGGCATTGGCGCTCAGGCGCACCGACGTCGACTCGGAGGTGATCAGCCAGCCAGAGGCCTCACGTGTCACCCGAACTTGTGCCTCAGGCCCGGTGTGAGCTTGGTTCACCACGATGGCGGTTCCGACTTCTTGGGGGAGGGTCTCGCAGTAGTCGCTGATGGTCTCTGCATTCATCTCCGTTGCTCGGATGAGGATTGAGAAGCCGAGGCCGGGGGCTCGCTCAAGGGTGTTCAGCGTATCGGCGACATGGCTTGGACGAGGATTCTTCATCTTGTATACCGGGCCACCGGGAACCACCGGCAGCGGTGCAGCACCGGGGCTGACGACCAAGACGCGATGATGCCCCGCCATGCTTCCCAACAGCAGCGCCATAAAGTCCTCGGTGTCGGGGGGATCGACGTGCCAGACACAGGCGCCATCGCTGAGTGACGGCGTGCCTTGGCCCAAGAGACCGGGCTCGGGCATGCGGTGTGCTTGATCGCTCCCCGTGAAGCGTGCGGGGCCGGCCGCGTCGGATCCCTGAGGCCTGAACCACAAGAACGCGACACCCGCCAAGACCAAGAGGAGGCCTCCCCCGATGAAGTACAGGGTGGCGTCCTGAGTGGGATCGGAGGGAGAGTTTTGGTCGGGGAAGGTCACGGCAGGGGCGCGTGCGGCCGGCGAGCTTGGCGTGGCGCTCGCGGCGCCTACCGGGCCCGACACACCCTCTGGGCCGGGCTGAGGTCCGTCGTCTCCTCCAGGCGTGGGCTCCCCGCTGGGGACAGCGTTGCTTCCAGCGCCAGTCTCAAGGGTGATGATCCCCTCGTAGCGCGTGATGATGAGGTCTCGAGCGGAGATCTCGGAAGGCCAAGAGACCTCTCCAACCTCCTCTGTCTTGTCCCCCAAGGAGAGCGCAACAGTGAAGCTCTCGCCCTCGAGCATCGTGGAGCCCGAGTAGTGATGGTCGCCGGGGTTCACGTCGGGCGGCTGGCCGTCGTCCAGGAGGGTCGCCGTGTGCGCCGTCCCCTCCGCATTGGTCAGCGTGGCGACCACGGGGCTCTCGACCGCCTCTCCGCCGGTAATTAAGCGCACGACGATCCCGGTGGCTCCCTCAGCACGATTGGCCAGGAAGAGCAGGGGGCTCAGAAGGAGAAAAAACCGAGAGGGCATGGGCGCTCCAGAGATCCGTAAGGGCAGCCTATCATGAGCCGGCCGGATGCCCAGCATTGGGCGTCGTTGCTGGTATGCTGAGCCAAAGGAGTGGAAAGCATTGCTGGCCCTTATGCTCACCGCAGCGCTCGCAGCACCCCTCCGGGTGGGGGTCACGGGTGTTCAGGACGCCCAGTCCGTCAACCTCTTGTTTGCAGACGCGGCTCAGACCACCAGTGCCTGCGTCGAAGCCGGTTCGGCGTGGGCATGTGAAGGGGTGGACGTTGAGCGGCCCGTCGATCTCGGCCTGGTGATCGACAAGACCCTCGTGTCGGTCGGTACCTTGAGCGAGGCGGGCGGTGCCCTCACGCTCCGGGTGGAGGATGGTGCCGCGCGAGTGGACTGGACCGGTCGCGTTGAGCCCGCGTCGGGTGGCTCGTCGGCGCTTCTCATGATTCGAGTTGAGGGTGCAAGCGCGGATCAGGCCCCGATGTTGCGGCTGCGGGCCGGCGGTGTCAGCATGGAGGTGGGTTGTGCCGATGACGGCTCCTTTCCTGACTCGAGTCCGGACGACGGCCGCTTTCACTGCCTGCAGATCGTCCCTCAGGGCATCGTCGAAGGCGGGCCATGGCTGCTTGATGTGTCCACTAGGGGGTCGACGGGCGAGGACCTGAGCCTAGGACAAGTGACGCTCCCTGGCGGGGGCGGAGCTCGCTTTGTCACCGTCACCATTGGAGCCCCCGAGCAGATTAGCAGCGCACCATTCGCTGTCCGAGTCATGCCTCGGGTCAAGGAAGAGGTCGAGGGGGTCGCTCCAACGCCGCCGGAGGCTCCGCCAGAGGTTGCGGGAGAGCCTGAGCCGCCGCCTCAGCCCCAGCCGGAACCGCCGCCTCAGCCCCAGCCGACCGCCGCGCCGGATGTCGTTCCTGCACCCACGGGTGTGCCTGTCTTGTGGACAGTCCTCATGTTGGCCATGGGCTTCTTTGCTGGACATCGGGTCGGCCGTCGACAGCAGGCACCAAGACCCGAGGGTGCTGAACCGGTTGAGGTACCGCCGATTGGAGGACATGGCCCCCGGCCAGAGGGTGACCCGGTCGTGGTTGCGGTGGCAGACTCGACGGCTGCGGTCGGCGTCATCGTGGAGGCTCTGACCCCGCACCGCCGGCTGCTCGTGAGCGGCGAGGCTTCGCTGGAGGGCGTCTTTCCTGGACATCCAATCCATCGGATCGTGGACGTCGATATGGTCAGCATCTGCAACCAAGTCTCGGCGCTCCTGCGCGACGGCGGCGTGCCACCGGTGGTTGTTCTTGTGGGTACGGAGCCGGTCATCGACTCGGCCGGCGGCACACCGAGCCCGGCGGAGGAACTGTTGGAGCGGCTCTGTGGCCGGTGCTGGGTGGTGTGGGTGGTGCCGGAGCACATGACGGCGGCGTCCAGGTGGGCCCGATGGGGGTACGATGCCCAAGCGGGATGGTCCGTCCTCTAGGGGGTCATCACGGTCCGGCGAAGCTCCGCCTCGAACACCTGCCGTGACTGGTGGTGATCGAGGAGCTCGATGGCCCCTTGGAGAACTTGAGCCGCCTGGTCCTCGGAGAGAAGACGATGGTGGACGGCGCTGAGCACCTGCATGAGGACATCTCGATGGTCGAGGTCGTGAGGACGACTCAGGGAGGGCGCGAACGGAAGCGGTGACACGGCGTAGCCGTACTGCTCCACAGCCGCTCGGATGATGCTGGGTGTGACGGGCTCGAAGAAGCGGGGATCGACCGTGTGGACCAGCGGCGGTAGGCGGCTCACGCGCGCCGCAGCCTCGCGCCGCGTGGTGTCATCAAGCACCGAGAGTAACGCCATGACACGCTCTTCCTCGGCCAGCTCCATCGCAGCGAGCTGAGCCAGCCCTGCGCTGAGCTCTTCGTCGACATGGCCGGTGTCCTCCTGAAGCCTGGACCGAATGTTCTGGAGCGAGACGGGAGGAGGCCCCTCGAGTGTCTGCCGGTGGATTGCATCGGTCAGCGCCGGGCCGACAAAGCCGAACCAAAGCGCGCTCAGCAGCACACCGGCGGCGGCACGCTCTCGGATGGTCATGACGACACGCTCGGCAGGGTGATGTGGATCTGGCTCACGTGCTCACTTCGTCCGACGAGACTGATGCGAATGTCGCCGCTTGCCTTGAGCGGGATGCTGTTGTAGCGCCACTGGCCCTCGATGAGGTCCAGAGGGAACTCTCGAGAGATGCCGTCGTCGTCCAGCAAGAGGGCAACCTTGGCGTCGGGGTTGAGCGCGAGGAGCCAGCACTGAAAGTCCTCCGCCTTGCCTTCGAAGAGAGGAAGGCGCTGTCCCTCTCTTAGAGATAGCGGAAAGCCGGTTCTGACAGGGTCGAAGAGAAGCTCAAGCGGCTGGACATCCTTCCCCGTCACGGAGGCATCGTGGGTGTTGGCCTCCATGTCCCACACCACCGTGTGGCCTGAGTCGATGACCGGCTCACCGAAGAGGTCATCGAGGAGCCTCCATGCAGGAGCGCCCAAGAGATCGGCGCCCACCATATCGGACGCCAGCTCGACGGCATCGGCTCGTACCTGGCGGCGGGCGACAACCCACCGGTGACCTTCTGCTCGAAGCTGTGCGATGGATTCTGCGGATACCGTCAGGGGAAGCGGTTGGCGCGCCAGATCCACGAAGACGCGGAGGGCCTCGTTTGACTGCACGTATGCCTGGAAGCGCAGCAAGTCGGGCCATCGAATCAGCTGATTGCTGTTGAGCATAGGGTGACGGTGTACTGTCTGATGAAACTGCGTCAGAGCGTTGGAGATGGACACCGGTTGGTACAAGAGCGGAAGCTCGATGACCCCGCCCTTCGGGAGCTCTGCGAGCGCATGATAGGCCTCGTCGACCGCCGTGCTGGCCAGGGGACGGCGAGCCGGTGCAGGATCGGCCCAGTGAGGCTGACCATAAGCGAGGATCCCGAAGGCCACGAGTGGCAGCCTGAATCCACCGAGGCGGCCTGAGCGGATCCATGCCGCCGCACCGACACTCGCGACCGAAGCGAGGCAGAGGGCGGTGACCACCCCCAGGCGATAGGGCCGGTAAGCCTTGGAGAAGAAGGGCAGGTACTCGTGCGCCCAGTAATAGGGCAGCGGCCAAGCGTGGGCGGACTCGGGCAGCATCAGCGCGCCGGAGACGTTGAGGAAGGGACCCAGGGAGAGCACGGTGGTCACGCCAGCGATACCGGCCCACCCCCACGTGCGGCGTCCGGCGACGAGCAGACCGAACAGTCCGGCGGCGAAGGCCAGCCGGCCTGGAGTGGAGTACAGCGGATTCGCCTCAAATCCACCCTTGAGGAGCGACTTCACGGAGGTGGAGTTGAAGTGAACTTGAAGCGCGTCAACTTGCTCGAGCTTTTCCTGGGTGAGTTCTTCCAGAGGTGCTGCGCTGTTGGTGATGCTTCGGACGGCGGCGAAGCCGGCCTCCGATGAGAAGAGCTCAGCCGAGATCCCAGGTCGGGTCGGCGTCTCCGCTCGAGCCAGGACGATGAGCGGCGCATCGAGGATCGCCGCGAGGACGATCGCTCCGACGGCGAGCTTCAGCCCTCGGATGCGCTCGGTGCGTGCAAGAGAGGTCCTGCTCAATCGAGAGATGGGGACGGCGTGGACGAGCAGGATACCGACCGCCGTGATGCCCGCGAACAGCGTGTAGTACCAGTTGAACGGACCGATAATCGCGAGGCTAAGGGTGACGGCTAGCACCCGTCGGCGAACCGGCTGTCGCAGCAGCTGAATGAGCGTCAACGCAAAGAGCGGCAGCAACCCCGCGGCAACCAGCTCGATGCAGCCGGTGCCCGCCTCTGCGTAGAGGTAGGGGGTTGACGAGAAGACAACGCCGGCCAAGCCTGCTGCGACGTGGCTTCGGGTCAGCGTGAGCCCGAGCGCGTGGGCAGCCATGGCGCTAGACCAGACCCCGAGCAAGAGAAGGAGGTTGTAGGCCGCGACGAGCGGCACACCGATCACCACCATCGCGCCACCGATGGCCTGAAGAGCCATGTGTCCAAAGGACCAGAGGTTGTACCCTATCGGAAACAGTGTCTCCGTCGTCTGCGCACCAAAGGAGAGGGTACTGAAGCGACCCGCGAGGTGATCAATCAGCCACAAGGTGGTCCACGCATCAAAGCGGTCGCCCCAGATCGCGGAGTTGAGGTGAGCCGGCATCGGCCACAGAAACACGACGGCGCCCAGCGCGTATGCAGCGGACGCGAGCAGCCATGGTCTTTGGTGAACGATCGTAGTCCTCAGGGCGCGAGTGATATTCTACGCAAAGGCGCAGAGGCGCGCAGGAGGCATCGTCAGTCCAGTCCGCAAGAGCATAGGCACGGGCGGTACCCATCGCTGGGTCTGGCTCCTCGTGCCCGTGCTGATCGTCGCCGCGCTAGAGGTGCTTGCGAGCCTCCGTCGCCCCCAGCTTCCCGGCTGGTCGGGGCCCAATGCCACCCGCAGCTTGATGGACGCTCACCCCACGCGGCTATGGGGGATGGCCGAGGGTGATGACATCATGAATGCGCAGGGAAGCACCGCGAGCGTCAATGAATTCGGCTTTCGCGGTCCCTCTCCAGACCTGCCCAAGCCAGAAGGTCGCAAGCGCATCCTGACCACCGGCGACTCGTCTTTCTTTGGCTTTGGCGTCAACGACGACGAGGTCTTTACCCACCGCCTCCAGCAGCAGATGGCGGACCGCGGGCACGATGTGGATGTGCTCAATCTGGGCATCGGCGGCTACACCATCGCACAGCACAAGCTCTTCCTCGAGGAGGTCGGCTGGAGCCTTGACCCGGACCTCCTCATCTTGGCCAATGTGTGGTCCGACAACACCTGGGACACCTTTCGGGACGAGGATCTGATCCACTCCAATCGCTTCGCCTCGGCGAATCCGCTGACTCGGTCCGCCCTCGTCAAGCTCTTCGCGAGCTGGTGGTTCGGCCGCCAAGACACAGAGGAGGCCAAGCTGGTGGTATGGAACGCCGCGGACGGGTGGCCCACGGACAAGGTCCGCAGAGTGCCCCTCAAGCGCTGGATGGCGCTCTACGAGGAGATCATTCTGGAGGCTGCCGAGCGAGGGGTGGGCGTGGTCTTGGTCAAGCCGACCAATTCCTTCTTGCTGTCAGGAACGCATGACGGGCCACCTCCGGCGTGGACGCCCTACTTCGAGTCGCTGGAGTTTCTGAGCGAGCACTTCAAGATTCCTCTGGTCGACGTCACCGAGGCCTACCATCGGACGATGGCGAGCGGCACGAAGGCCACGGACCTGCTCTGGGACAAGATGCACCCCACGTCGCTCGGTCATCAGGTCCTCGCGGACGCTGTCCAAGAGACCCTCGTGCGCTCAGGCTGGCCGCAGAAGGTGCTCGACCCGGTCAAGCGACCCTACGATGGTCCGGAGGTCAAAGACGTGCCCAACCCGGAGTGGACAGACGATGCCGGCGCAGGTTCACCCCAGATGAAGCTCTTCGAGA
>CAZKOI010000022.1:0-22726 GCA_964554315.1 uncultured Enterobacterales bacterium
CACCAGCGCTGCCCGCTCAGAGCCCCACCAGACCTTTCCCAGCCATGCATGAGCCAGCCCAAGACAAAGAAACGACAGCCACACGGCCACGCTGAACCCTGCTGGCCAACCCAGGACTTTCGACAGGGGAGCGGTGATCAGTGCGTCGAGCGGGAATCCGTCTATCACCAGCCGATTGACCTGCGAGGGGAACATGAGCATGCGGCTCTCCGTTGCGTCGAAGAGCCCAAACCGCTCGATGAGCCAGTGGTAGTTCACCGTACCGGGTAGATCGGCGAGCCCAGGCTGGCCGGGAAGGGCCACACGGAGGTGCATAAGGAAGGGGGCACACAGCACCACGGAGATCAGCACCTGAGCAACGATCGTCGCGCGCTCGAGGCGAGTGTCCTCACGGGGGCTGGGAAGCAACTCTCTGGCCATGATGGGTCGGCATCCTTGGACCGGTCACCGGTCGCGGCTCCAGTCTAGTACAGCCGAAGCAATCCCCCCTATCGACATGGATTTCGTCAACGTCTCGTCAAGGAAAGATGACAAGCTGGACCGCCCCTCAAAACTATTCTACTGGATAGTAGCTAATTGGTGATCATGCTCATTCTCTTCCTCGCCTGCTCTACTCCTCCGGCGTCCAAGTCATCATCCGACTTCTCACGACCTGCCATGGGAGACACGGACGACGCCGGCACCGGTGTACCCACGGACGGCGAGGAGTCCGATGATGGCCGTGATGAGACGGAGGCGCCTCCTGACGCCTACGCTCGAATTGTCTACCCATCGAACGGCGCGGTGGTCTCGAATCCTGTGACGTTCGAGGTGGACTTCTCGGAGGTATCGTCTCTGGAGTTGTACGCCGACGAGTGGCGCCTCGGGAGCCTGCTGCCGTCCGGAGCATTGACCTACACCTTCTCCGAGGTCGACCGCCCCCGGGTGATCACGCTGCGAGGGCAAGATGCGGACGGTGTCTCAATCGGAGCGACCACCATCACGATCACCCCCACGAACGGAGACACCGACCCTGAGTTTACCGCCGTGCCGTACTTCTATCAGTACGACAACCTCTACAGTCCCGCGAGCACCTGCGGACTGACCTCAGCGGCCATGATGCTCGGGGCGAGGGGATCGACCCGGACACCCGATGATCTCTTCTTGATCTACGGAAAGCCGCAGGGTCAGAGCCCCGAAGGGCTCGCGGAGCTGTACGAGCGGGAAGGGCTCGAGGCCGACTTCGGGCGCTCCGCGACACGCGAAATGCTTCGGTCAATGCTGGATGACGGTGATCCCGTCGTGGTGCATGGCTTCTGGACCGCTGCGGGCCACATCGCGGTACTGACGGGCTACGACGAGGAGGGCTGGATCGCGAATGACCCCGCGGGGAATTGGGCGGTAGGATACGGCATCGGCTCGGGCGAGGGCGTTCGCTATCCCTACGGCGGCGGCTGGGACATGGGACTCAGCGTAGACGGCGACATCTGGTGGTCGACCGGACGGTGAACCGAGGGGCGCCCCCGAGTGCCGACACGGACGGTGCACAGCCTAGCGCGCTTCTCGGCGGCGCCGTCGTCGCTTCTTACGCTTGGAGCGCGGCGGAGTCTCTGGCGTTGCCGCCTCTTCATCCGACGCCTCGAGCGGAATGGGAACAGGCATTCCGTCGGCTTCATCCAGCGGAGCGTCCTCGACCCCACCCGGCTCTGGGAGGGAGGCCGCTCCGACCTCGGCTGCCGCGGCGGGGACAGGCGCGGCCCCTGGAACGCAGTCGAGCAGAGGCCCAAGCTCCCGCACCCGCCGCTGGATGCGCTTCACCGCCTTTCGCATCGATGACTTTCGCGGATCGCGCGTGAGCGGCGAGGGGAGGATTGCGGCGAGAGCGGCCGCTCGATCCGGACTCAGGCTGGCCGCGGTTACCCCCCAGTAGTGTTGGGCCGCAGCCTCGGCTCCATAGATGCCCGGTCCAAGCTCGACGATGTTGAGGTACACCTCAATGATTCGGTCCTTGGACCAGGTCGCCTCGAGCAAGTGAACCAACCCAAACTCGAGCCCCTTTCGAATGACCGACCGACTGGGCCAGAGGTAGAGATTTTTGGCGGTCTGCATGCTGATCGTGCTGGCGCCGCGAGGCCGATCCCCGTCTGCGACTTCCTTTAGAACTTCCTGAACCGCGGACCAATCTACGCCGTCGTGCTCGCAGAAGTGGTTGTCTTCACTGCCGATGACCGACCGAGCCAGGTGAGGGCTCATCTCATCGAGCGGGACCCACTGGTGATCGAGGCCCTGACCTTCAAAGAGTCGGATGAGCATCAGAGGCGTGAGCGGTACGGGCACCACGCGAAAGGTCAGCAGGTGGGCCATCAGCAGTAGAATCGGGCCCAGGGTAAGCCTGAGCAACCACCGTCGCATCATGGCCGTCGACGGCAGGAGACCAAGAGCGCCGCCCCGATGATGAGCCACGAGACCACCGCTACCGGGCCATTGTACCGGCCGTGATGAATCGCTCCCTGCCAATTTCTCCTGGAGACTTCGGGACGCTCACTCACCTTGAGCTCCTCCAGAACACGCCCTGGGTCGGTGCTTACGGCACCCTCCACCCGGTAGACCACCGCGTGGACACCGAGATCGTTGATGAGCCTGGGGTTCGCATCGACAGCCTTGAGCTGGTCGCCCATCTTGGCGGCGTGCGCGGTAGTGAAGAGATCGGGTCTCAGCATGACCGACTCAAAGCCAAGGGCCGCCAAGGTGGCCTCCACACCGGTCGTGTCTTCTCGAAGCAGTTTATCTTGAAGCCAAATATTTAGCTTTGACCTCAACTTTCGAGGCTTGGTATGAACGCAATCCTCCGCAATGGCTCGTCCGTGCGCCAGCTGCTCCACACAGCTGAAGTTGCTCATCCAGCGGTCCCAGTTGATGCCTCGATTCTCGGTCACAGGGATCATCTCGAGCATCGGACCGGACCGCTCCGAGAGCTGACTCGGTGCCTCGATGTAGCGGTACTCCGTGCGGTAGGGCGTTCCCACCCGGACAAAGGCCTCCAGAAAGACCGTCGCCAATACCAGCCAGCCCCAGCGCCCCCAACGAGGAGCGAGGCGCGTCGCGACCACGGCGGCCAGAACACCTCCACAGAGTGACCAGAGCCAAGCGAAGCGGATGGGGAAGCGAAGCAAGGCGGCGATCGGGGCGGGCACCCAATCGAGGTTGGCGGGCACCAGCACCCAGTCGGGACTGGCCGCGAACCCGGGCATCAGCGACATGATAACGGCGCTCGCGCCGGCCAACAGGAGCGCTCGCCAGCGGCCCTCTCCGAGAACCGACTGCGCCAAGACGACCAGCCCCAGCATCCACCCAAAGACGATGGGCGCCATGGAGTGCTCGGCGCGGTCGATCTCGGGCGTGGCCGCCAGGAGCCCCCCCAAGTGGGCGCTCATAGGGTTGAGGCCCTCAAGGGACTCGCGAGAGGCGGCATCTCCGCTCAGGTACCACGCCACATAAGCGCAGAAGAACAACGCTGTGCCGCCCAGCAGAGCCCGAGGTCGGCGGGGCGATCGCCAAAGGACCACGGCCGCTAGCCCGAGGGCCACCACGCCGACATAGGCCGTGGTGAGCCAGCAGAGGATGAACAGGCCCAAGGCGGACCAGGCTTGACGAGCCGTACCGTCCACCGAGGTGCTCTTCCATAGGGCGGCACCGAACCAAGGGAGCCATGGATTGAACACCTGATACACGTGGCCCTCGAGGAGTCCCGTCGCCGCCAGACCGCAGAACCCAAACCCCACCCCGGCGAGCAGCGTCCACGGCGATCGAGCGCCCACAGCCCTCGCAAAGTGCTGCGCTGACCAGGCATTGAGAGCGACACCCACAATGGAGATCCATCCAAATATCCGGCCAGGACCAAGCGCCTTCAAGACGATGGAGATCGGCACCAAGAGGTACGAGTCAAGGCGGGTGAGGTCTGCCCCCAGCGGCGCTGCAGTAAGCGCATCCGTTGATGAGATGAGCCGAGAGGCCGCCCCGATGACCCAGAGTGTTCCCGGGGTGTCGAAGTGCCGTCCCACCACGACGCTGTTGTTCGATAGCGCCGCAGGCCACGTCCAGGCCACCGACAGCGTCAACCAGATCAGGAGCCAGACTGGCTCGGGCAGACGCCACTGGATTGGCCGACCTCCTCGCTCCAGCCGGCCGCTGGTCAAGACCCAGCCCACGAGCACGATCCATAGCGCACCGCCCGCTAGGACCATCGCCTCCTGGATCGCCATTCGCTGACGGCTGATGGGGCTCGACGAACGGAGGAAGTCCCCGCGGTCATCGAGAATCCACGACACCCGATGATCGGCGTGGTGCACCACGACCAGATCTTCTGTGGTTGGGCCGTTGTCGAGCCTGATGGCGACCGGGAGAAGGCGGCTGTGAGGCACACGAAAGGTGGCGCTGTAGACGCCCACATCCGTCAAGCGCGTCTTCTGCGTTCGCTGGGTGCCCATCACGTTAGCGGTGATCGTGGGCGCCCCCTGAGTCGACCAGATGGCCATCTCGATGAACACCATGCCCTCGTCAGCCCCCGCTGTCGGCACCTCTTGGTGATGGACCGGCTGCGCCAAAGCAACCGGGAGAGCGGATGTCGCTAAAATGAGGGCAAAGAAGACGAAGAGCGCACGCATCACCGTGGCATAGTCTCACATCCTGCGGCCCGTAGCTGCCTTTACTTTGAAGCCTGGTCTGTCGCGGGCCGTACCTCACCGCCGAAGCACAGGCGTCGATCCTGTCGGCCGCTGGTCATGTCGCTGCCGCGCTCATCGGGAAGCGGGGAGAGCTCCACCGACGGCGACTCAAGCAGCTCCGCCTCAGCCATCATCTCGCGGGCCAGCTTGCGAGCCGTTTCATCAGCATTTCGGCCCAAGGCGCTGAAGAGACTGTCCACCCGAATTCGACCGGTCTCCAGCCAGTAGAGCGCCCTCGTGCTGTTGCTGCTGTCGCCCGAGTCGCGCTCCGTCTGCGCCCGTGCGGCCGAGAGCGCCATGACGGCCAGCTCTGTACCGATGTCCACAATGCGGGCCAGCGTCAGCTGCTTCATCTCGAGCTTGGGGCCGTTGAGGACCATCGCATGGAAGAGCTTCCTGGCCAGCTTTCGGGTGCGGCTCTCAATCCACCGCATGTGCTCCGCGAGATCATCGTCGAACTGACTGAAGGAGGTGAAGAGCCCTCCGACCCACAGCATCGGGTACCAGCGTGCGTAGAAGAGCCCGCACTTGACCAGCGCGGTCAGCTTCTCCCCCATGCTGGTCCTCGATGTCAGCAGCGGTCCCGCCATGCTCAGGTGTTTGTCCAGCGACTCCCTGGCCAAGAACAAGTGCATCACATCGGTGGTGCCTTCCACGATGCGGTTGATGCGCGCATCGCGAAATGCCCGCTCGACGGGCACCGCAGGCTCGCCGCGCCTCTCGAGAGACGCGCCGGTCTCGTAGCCCCGGCCCCCCTTGAACTGAAGCGCCGTGTCGATGAGGTCCCAGCCCACCTCGGTGTTGTACATCTTGGCTGCAGCGGCCTCCATTCGGATGTCGGTATCTCCGCGATCGGATGTGGCGGCACAGAAGTCGGCCAGGGCCTTCATCGCGAAGTGGCCCCCGCCTAGCTGCGCCAGCTTGTCGCAGCCGGCCTCATGCTCCCCAATCTGTCGACCCCACTGCTGGCGAGTCTTGCCCCAGCTGGCCATGTGCTCCGAGAGGAAGCCCACCGCACCGGCGTTGATGGCCGGTATTCCCAAGCGGCCGTCGTTCAGCGTGGTCAGCGCGAGCCGAAGCCCTTCGCCCTCGCCGGCAATGATATTCTCCGCAGGAACCTTGACGTCCGTGAAGCGAATGAGCCCATTCTCGATGGCACGGAGGCCCATGAATCGACAGCGGTGCATGATCTCGATGCCCGGTGTGTCTCGCTCCACGATGAAGGCCGTGATCTGCTTGACCTCCTTGCCTCGCTTCATGATCGGCGGCGTGGCGGCCATGACCACATAGAGGTCGGCGATGACGCCGTTGGTGCACCAGAGCTTCTCACCGTTGAGGATCCAATGGGACCCATCCTCTGACGGAACCGCTGTGGTCTTCATCTGAGCGGGATCGGAGCCGACGGAGGGCTCAGTGAGCCCAAAAGCGCTGACTTCACCGCGGGCGAGTCGCGGCAAGAACTTCTGCTTTTGCTCCTCGGTTCCAAAGAGCTTCAGCGGCTGGGGCACACCAATGGACTGGTGGGCGCTTAGGGTTGCCACGGTCGAGCCACAGTGGCGAGCGACAGCGGTCAGAATGCGCATGTAGTTGGTTTGACTGAGGCCAAGTCCGCCGTACTTGGTCGGAATCTTGATCCCGAACAGGCCGAGCTCGGCCAGTCCGCGAAGAACGGCGGCGGGAATCTCGCCGGACCGATCAATCTCTTCTCCATCGACGTTCTCAGCGCACCACTGATCCACCTTCTCGACCCACTCGTCTCCCAAGGCCTTGTCCGATGGCTCTTGCTCCGGAAAGGGGAAACACATGGATACGTCGAGGTCGCCCATGAACATCGACGCCATAAAAGACTTCGACTTCCAGCTCGCCTCGCGACTCTCCTCCGCAACCGCGATGCTCTTGTCTTCCTCTTGGTTTCTGTTCTTGTTCTCAATCATGGATGGCCCCGCCCGGATTAACAAAAATGAATGGTCATTCATTTTGAGCGTAGCAGATAAATTGACCGCCTCTAAAAAAAAGCCGAATTCGCCGCTAAACCAGCCATGGCAGTGAGCCATTCAGAGCATTTCTTGTGCTCTTTCCCGCGCAGACTCAATTCGTTCTCTGACGATCTGTATCAGCGCTTCTCGATCTTCGACGGCGTATTTCACCGTCTCGATGGGCTCGCCCACAAAGATCGCGACACGCGACCGCGAATACTTCCAGGTCCCACGGGGTACGAGGCTGCGCGTGCCGACTATACCCACAGGAACAATGGGCGCACCCGCCTCTAGGGCCAACATGAAGCCACCTTTCTTGAAGGCCCCGAGCTGACCATCAACCGACCGCGTCCCCTCGGGGAAGACCAGCACCGTACGCCCCGCAGCCACCTGCTGAGCGGCTCTCTTCAGACTCTCGATGGCCTGAGCTTGGTTGCTTCGGTCTATCTTGATCTGTCCTGTCGCCCACATCGCAGCACCCATGATGGGGGCTTGAAAGACCTCCTTGCGAGCCACGAATCGCAGGGGAACAGGACAGCAAGCGAGCAGTGCAGGCGCGTCGAGGTAGCTCTCGTGATTGGCCATCAGGACGCCGGGCTGGTCCCACTGGAGGGACTCGAAGCCCTTCGCCTTTAGCGGCGTCAGCGCACCCCAATAGATGACTTTCCCCCACATCCGGGCCAGCGGCCACCACAGCCGCCCACGTCGGTCGACGAAGGCCAGAAAGAACACGAGGCCAGCAAAGACGAGGTTGGCAACGAAGAGCCCTAGGTACCCGGTGATGGTAGTCAGCGTTCGCATGGACTCCCGATAACCAACCAAGGCTTTGCAGGAGCGCCCCGACTGGGTGAAAAGACGGCATGCCGACGCTCTCACACCGCCGAGCCCGCGCAGCGCTCCTCGTGAGCGTGGTGTCCACCGTCGCCCTGTATGCCTTTCCGATGGGACGCGCTGTGGCCTATCCCTTGGTCCTCCTTTCGACCTTGGCTCATGAGCTTGGCCACGGCCTTGCCGCGCTGCTGGTCGGCGGAAGCTTCGAGGCCTTTGTCCTCTATGCGGATGGCTCGGGTGCGGCGATGACCGCCGGGGATCACGGTCGACTCGCGCGGGCCTTCATCAGCGCTGGAGGCCTGTGTGGTCCCGCGCTCGCGGCCAGTGGTTGCTTCGTGGTCGGCCAGCGTGGTCAGGCCTCGCGTCGAGCGCTGCTCGCCATCGGCTTGGCCTTGATCGTGGCGCTGATCCTGGTCATTCGCAACCTCTTCGGATGGTTCTTCGTCGCGGTCATCGCCTTCACATGCCTGTGGGGCGGCACACGCGCCTCGCGGGACGTCGCCCAGCTCATGGTCCTCTTTGTCGGCGTCCAGCTGGCGCTTAGCGTCTTCTCTCGAGCCGACTACCTCTTCACCAACGTCGCCGCCACCGGTGCTGGCACCACACCCAGCGACGTCGCCCAGATGGCCGAGGCCTTGTTCCTGCCGTACTGGTTCTGGGGTTTGTTCTGTGGCGGGCTCAGCATTGTCATCCTCTGGTTCGGCCTCCGTCGCTTCATTCGGTCCACCGCATGACCGTCTCCTGAGGTATGACTAGGCGGTGGCCAGCTTGTCTCCGTTTGTGATGTTGATCGCCGCCGCTGTTCCGCTCTCCGCGCTGGGGTGGTGGCAGCGGGGCCGAGGCTCATCGCCATCGAGACCTGCGCTCGAGCTCCTCTGGCTGCTGGTTCTCAGCGTGGCAGGCATTCTCCAGGCCTCTCACATCCACGAACTGAACAACCCAGATTGGTTGCCAGTGGGCCAAGACTGGAGAGAATTTGTCGTGTTGGCGCTCGACATTCAGTCTGGCGGCGCCTTTCACCCCGTACCGCAGCGCTACCCTTTCTACCCCTGGGTCGCCGTCCAGCTCGCCGACACCAGCGGGGTGCCGGTGCATGTGGCTCTAATGCAGGTCAACCTCATCGCCGGTGGCCTGCTTCCCGCGGCCGTGTTTCGACTCGGGACGGCGTTCGCCTCGAGGCCCGTTGCCATCGCCGCGGGGTGGCTTGCGCTGCACGTCCCCACCGTGGGCGGAGTCCTGGGCCCACCGACCGACTACCTGTTCCACGCTCTGTTCCATGTGCTTGCGATCTCCGAGGGGATTCGCGCACTGCGGTCTCGCTCGCTCGTACAGTGGCTTGCCTTCGGTGTGGCGCTCGCTCTGCTCATGGCGGCCAACATGAAGAGCCTGGTCTTCCTGCTCGTGGCCGCGCCCCTGGTCTCGTTGGCGCTCATCTGGCGCGGGAGAGAGTCGCTACGGTCGGCCGCCATCGCCGGCATGCTCTGGTTGGGCCCGATGGTGGGGATCTGGTCCCTCTACGGCTCTACGCCGAGGTGGACGACAGAGGCCTACACACTCGAGTACAACGTCTACCGAACCCAGGTGGTCGTGGCGCGCGCGCACGGACGAACGGCCCCCCTACCGGATGACCTTGGCTGGCATCCCACAGACGAGAAGAAGCGCGGCTACTGGGGCGTGGGCCGACCCGGGGCATGGGCGAATCTCGACAAGGTCGTGCGGTTCTTGGCGAGGGGCCCGCAACACAACCTCGACCGCAGTGTTCGGCTCGAGGGCGCCGTGACGGGTCTCACCCGTGCGCTGCACTTACCCTCGGGGGCTCTGTTAGGGGTCGGTCTACTGGGGTGCCTCGCGCCTATGGTGAGGCGTCGGCAAGACACACACCTGGGCCCTCTCCTCGCCACGGCTTGGCTCCTGGGTCTAACGGTCGCGCAGTTCATGGGTCTCATGGCCACCCACTTTATCCCTCGCTACGCCCTCGTTCTCCTCATTCCCGCCCCGCTCTTAATGCTCACGACGCTTGCTGCCGGCGCCCGTCGATGGGCTTGGCTGCTCCCGGTCGGCGCCGTAGCGGTCACCACAGTGGCGTCGGATGTTCCCGGAGTGAGGGCTATCCATACCGCCCCCGAGGTGGTTGAAGGCGCGCTCAATCCACACCGAGACTTCTGGGCTGTTCGAGACGGGCTCGTTCAAGGTGATCAAGTGATCGACCTGACCGGAAATCGAATCTTGCAGGACCTCTGGGGCACCCGCGCCGCTGAAATTCAGTCCCTCCGAGACGAAACCAAAGAGGTCACGCTCCGACCGCATCGCCGGGGCCGACGGATCCTGGTCATGCCCGGCGCACTCAATATGGGCGATCCCGTTCGACGCTGGATCGGCGCGGAGAGCGGCCGCCTCACTCCGCTCAGAGACTACGTCTATGAAGACACTCGTCCTGAGGAGTCCCTGCACCTTCGACTGACAGGGTTAGGGATGTGAGCATGTCACTCGCCATCGTCATTCCAGCGTTCAACACCCAGTCCACACTCGAGCGGGTGCTCTCAGAGATTCCGTCCTCGCTCAAGGGCCAGGTCATCATTGTCGACGATGGATCGAGCCCCCCTCTCTCAGCTGAGGGCGTTCGCCTCATCCGCCATCCTGCCAATCGAGGCTACGGCGCTGCGCAGAAGACGGGCTACGACGCCGCGCTGGCCATGGGCGCTGAGCGCGTGGTCCTGCTGCACGGGGATGGTCAATACGCAACCCACGATGTGCTCGCGCTCAACGACGTCTTGGCGGTCTGTGATGCCGCCATCGGCAGCCGCTTCCTGAACATGGCGGCCGATCAAATCCCGCTCTGGCGAAGGGTGGGCAACCGCACCCTAACGATGATGGCCAACATGCGCTTTGGGACCAGCGTCTCCGAGCTACACTCCGGTGCCCGAGGCTTCCGGGCGGAGACGCTTCGGAGGCTCGACTATCACCGATTCTCGGATGACTACATCTTCGACCACGAGGTACTCGCGACGCTCCTTTCGCAAGGCGCCAGCATCGGCGAGCGCAAGGTGAAGTGTGCCTATGACGAGACCGTTCAATCCATCGCCCTCGGGCCGAGCATTCGCTACGCGCTTGGCGTCGTGAGGACCATCGTGAGACCGCCGTCTCAGTGAACGCTGGGGCTGCGGTAGGCCGCATCCCAGAGGTGCGCGTGCGCACGATACCAATCGATCGTCGCCCGCAGACCGTCCTCGAGGCTGACCTGAGGAGCCCAGTCCAGTGCGGTGCGCGTAGCCATATCGTCCAGCGCGTAGCGCGAGTCTTGTCCCTTTCGATCGGGGCCGTACGATAGCCCTGAGGCACCGAGGAGCGTGTTTACGCGACCCGCCATGCGCCGATTCTCCTGGTGCTGCTGACCCGCAAAGTGCCAGGTCGCCTGGTCCTGCCAGCGGTTGAGACCCGCCTCGATTCCACGGGCGAAGTCCGCCACAAACAGCCAGTCTCGGATGGCCTTGCCCTCACCGTGGACCGGCAGAGGGCCGCCGCTGATGCCCGCGAGAATCCACGATGGAATCGCTTTCTCGGGATGCTGACGCGGCCCGTAGTTATTGGTGCAGCGGACAATCGCTGCAGGATAGCCGTGGGTATGGCGCCACGCATGAACCAGCGCCTCTGCCCCCACCTTGGAAGCCGCGTATGCATTTCCAGGCCGCATCGGCGCCTCGGGACCAAAGGCCACACCTGGGGGTGCCTGACCAAAGACTTCATCTGTGGAGATGTGGATGAACCGATCAATTCCAGCACGAACGGCCGCATCAAGCATCACGCGAGTGCCCAGCACATTGGTCTGAACAAAGTCATCCGGCGCATGAAGGGAGCGGGCGACGTGACTCTCCGCCGCCATGTGCACCACCGCGTCCACATCCGACATTGTCTTGGCGACGGTGACGGGGTCACACACATCACCATGGACAAAGGTATGCGGGACGCCCTTCAAGAAGGCTTGGTTTCCGGCGTAGGTCAGCTTGTCCAGAACCACCACATCCCAGCCCGAACCGGCAAGGGTCCGAACCAGCTGCGAGCCCATGAAGCCCGCGCCGCCCGTGACGAGCACACGGCTCAAGGCTTCTCCCAGGACCAGAGCCCCGAGGTGTAAGGGAAATAGTCTTCTGCTTCCGCATGACCCAGCTGCATCTGCAGCCAAGAGGTCACCGCTGTCGCGATGGTGGGATGCCCTTCGTCTTGGCTGAGGAATGCGCCACCACACTCGGCGATCGGCATCATGTCGCAGGCTGACGAGAAGATCATGTGCCCCCCGGTGAGCAGGGTGCCAAGGGTCTTGTCCTCGCTCCCAAGGGCCTCGTATATGGGACCCACCTGCGTGGCCATGGGCGTGGAGGTGTCGTACTCACCGCCCAGAACGAGGAACGGTATTGTGGCCTCAGGAGCGCCTCCGCCGAGGAGCTCAAAGCCCGCAGGCGCGAGGGGAATAGAGGCCCAGATTCGGGGATCACTGAAGTCTCCCGAAGCAGACTCCGGATGCGCCTCAACCCACTCGGCATACTCGTCACAGAGCCAGCCGCCGACCACCTCACAGTAGTCCTCAATGGCTGTCTGGTCGAAGCGCGCTCCGCCAAGCGCCGTGACGGTGTACCCACCAAAGGAGTGTCCGCTTACGGCAAAGCCGTCGTCCTCATTGAGGCAAGCGCCCAGACCCGGCACAAGGTCAGGGGCCTGGTCATAAAGCCAGTCGGCCGCGTCGATGACATCGTGTGGACGGCGAAAGACCAGCTCGGTGAGGCGAGAGGCGTCATAGTCGAAGGTCGTGTTTCCGGTGTGGTCGGGCGCCACCACAACGAATCCGTGGGAGGCGAGCCGCTCGACCAAGAAGGGGCTCTGCCAGCGCATGCCTTGATTCCCATGAGAGAAGGCAAGGACTGGGCGAACATGGGTGCAGTCTGGCGTCGGTGTATCGATGGCATTCCATGAGAAGAGACCATCGTAACGATGCAGCATGTCGCTGCTGGCCGAGCTTGGGTACCAGACCTGGACGTTCATCTCTACACCGGTGCGGCCGGTAAACGTGAACGCGGCCGTTCCCGCGCTGAAGGGTCCGTCGGCGTTCGCCGGCGCCCACTCGAAGCCGGCATCGGCGTCCGCATCGGCGTCCGCATCGGCATCGGCGTCGGCGTCAGCATCGGCGTCAGCATCGGCATCGGCCTCTACGGCCCCGGTCGAGCCTGAATCGTCCGTCTTGCCGCCGCAAGCACACAGTATCAACGCCAGTCCCCATGCACGCATCATTTCTCCCGCAGGCTACTCACCAACTCTGAGATTGTATCCCGAGCATTACCAAACAACATGCGGGTGTTCTCCAGGAAGAACAGCGGGTTGGCCACACCGGCGTAGCCAGCACCCATGCCCCGCTTGAACACCACGACAGTTCCTGACTTCCAGGCCTCCAGCACAGGCATTCCATAGATGGGACTCGAGGCGTCCGTCTGTGCTCCCGGATTGACGATGTCATTGGCACCAATCACCAGCACGACGTCGGTTCGGGGGAAGTCCGCGTTGATCTCCTCCATCTCCAGCACGATGTCGTAGGGCACGCCCGCCTCGGCCAGCAAGACGTTCATGTGGCCTGGGAGGCGACCCGCCACCGGGTGAATGGCATAGCGTATGGTCACACCCGCCTCGCGAAGGATGCGCGTGAGGTCATTCACCAGGTGCTGCGCCCGAGCAACAGCCATGCCATAGCCCGGCACGATGATGACCTGGCTCGCGTTCGCCAGCTGCTGGGCTAGGCTCGCCGCATCGATCTCCGTGATCTCACCCTCCTCGCCTTCGGCGCTCGGAGCGGGTGTCGCGCCCGAGTCCGAACCAAAGCCGCCGAACACCACATTCCAGATGGAGCGGTTCATGGCCTCGCACATGATGTAGGAGAGAATGGCCCCTGAAGACCCGACCAGCGCGCCGGTGATGATGAGAGCGTTGTTCTTGAGCATGAAGCCCGCAGCCGCGGCTGCCCAGCCCGAGTAGGAGTTGAGCAGCGAGACCACCACCGGCATGTCGGCGCCCCCGATCGCCATCACCAGGTGAACACCCAGGAGGGCCGTCACGACGGTCATGGCAAGGAGCAGCTGCATCCCGACATCCAGATCCGCGCTGAGGAAGGGAACCATCATCCCCACGGTGGCAACCAACATCGCCAGGTTGATGAGGTGGCGGCCCGGGAGGAGGAGGGGCTTGCCAGACATCGAACCCCTGAGCTTCGCCCAAGCGATCACGGATCCCGTAAAGGTGATGGAACCGATGGCCACACCGAGCCAAACCTCGATGCCGTGGACGATCCCCGCGTCGGGGTGCGTCATGTACGTCGAGATGCCAACGAGGACCGCCGCGAGGCCGACGAAGCTGTGCAAGATGGCAACCAGCTGGGGCATGCCCGTCATCACGACACGGGCCGCCATGAGTGCGCCTACTGTTCCACCCAAGGCGACCGAGCCGATGAGGAGGGCGTTGAGCTCGACTCCTTGGGCCACAAAGGTGACGCCCATGGCGATGAGCATGCCGACGATGCCGTAGACGTTGCCGCGGCGCGCGGTCTCTTGGTTGGAGAGACCCCCGAGCGACATGATGAAGAGCACGCCGGCGATGAGGTAGGGAACAGCAAGTTGATCGGGTGTAAGTGACAACATGGTCTCTCCCTACTTTCGGAACATGGCGAGCATGCGCTGGGTGACCAAGAAGCCACCCGCGATGTTGATGCTGGCCACCAAGATGGCAACAGCGCCGAGTATCTGGGCAACCTGTCCAGCGTCGGGGTTCCCTGCCTGCAGCATGCCGCCGACGATGATGATTCCCGAGATTGCGTTCGTCACGCTCATCAGCGGCGTATGAAGTGCGGCGGTCACGTTCCAGACGACCTGCCAGCCCACAAAACAGGCCAGCACAAACACAGTGAGCCTCTGCACAAAGTCGCTCTGTTGCGGGTCCATGCCGATGTAGATGGCACCCAACCCCACACTCGCGGCCAGAAGCGTCGGCCATGACGAGCTCTTCTTCTCATGGGCGGGTGCCGGAGCCGCCTCGGGCTCGGGCTTCGGTGCAGGCTTCGGCACCTCGTCGGTTGGCGGCGGCGCGACCGCCTTTTGGGGATCCGGCGGCGGTGGCCAAGTGACGACACCGTCGCGGAGCACGAGCGACTTGCGGACCACCTCATCGTCCATATCAATTCGACACTGTCCGTCGCTCATCATGTCGGAGAGGAGGTTGACCAAGTTGGTCCCAAACAACTGGCTGCTCTGGGTCGCGAGACGGCTGGTCAGATCGGTGTACCCCAGGACGGTGACGCCTCCGACCTCCACAGCTCGGTCCGGCTGAGTATAGGCACAGTTCCCGCCCTGCTCAGCAGCCAGGTCAACCACAATTGACCCGGGCTTCATGCTGTCCACCATGTCCTTCGTGATGAGCTCCGGCGCCTTCTTGCCCGGGATGAGCGCCGTGGTGACGATGATGTCGACTTCCTTGGCTTGTGCCCGGAAGAGCGCCATCTCGGCCTCGATAAACTCGGGGCTCATCGTCTTCGCATAGCCCCCGGAGGTCTCACCGGACTCATCGGCTGGGAACTCCAATTCGAGAAAGCGTGCGCCGAGACTCTCCACCTGCTCTTTCGCAGCCAATCGAACATCAAAGGCCCGAACCTCGGCGCCGAGCCCTCGTGCAGCGGCAATGGCCGCCAAGCCAGCCACGCCAGCCCCGATGACCAGGACCTGCGCCGGTCGCGTCCGCCCCGCTGCCGTGATCTGACCCGAGAAAAAAGACCCAAAGTGATTCGCCGCCTCGATCACCGCTCGGTAGCCGGCGATGTTGGCCATCGATGAGAGCACATCCATCTTCTGTGCCCGACTGATGCGAGGAATCTGATCGAGCGCGATGACCGTGGCCTTGCGGGCCGCTAGACGCTCAATGAGCGGCCCGCTTGTGGCCGGCTGAATCAATGAAATCAGCCATCCTCCCTCGCGAAGCCGCGCACACTCGTCCGTTCCGTCGGCCGGATCCGTCTCGGGCGATCGAACCTTGAGGACAATGTCCGAGCCACCCCAGAGGGCCTGAGCGCCCTCGACGATGGAGGCGCCGGCCGCCTCATAGGCCGCGTCATCGAGCTTGGCGCCTTCGCCTGCACCCGACTGCACCGCGACCTCAAAGCCAAGCTTTATGAGTTTTTGAACCGTATCCGGCGTCGCAGCAACTCTGCGCTCGCCGGGATGGACTTCGGTTGGAATTCCGACCTTCATATGGGCCTCCCGCGCGTGGTTTTACCACGCTACAGCGATCCATGACGGGATCATTACGGTGTCGATCGTCAAGTGATCGGCCCGATTCGCAGTCCTAAGCCGGACTTGCGGCAGAATCAGAAGGCATCGAGAGTGTGAGCGATCGGAAGCGCCGACCGTCATCCTTGTGGTGCCACTCGGCCGTATCGAGATCCATCGTGTAGTCGGCCGCGTACCGACGCCACTCCTTGGCGATGTGGGGAATGGCTTCTAGCAGCACGCGAAACTCGCCCTCAGAGGTCGCTGGGGAGAATGAGCAACGCACCCAGCCGGGCTTGGCGGCCACGTCTCCGCCATCGAGTGAGCACCGAATGGCCTCCGACTCCTCCTGGCCGATACCGAGCAGGTCATGCCCGTAGGTCCCTGCACACATGCACCCGCCACGGACCTGAATCCCGTACAGATCGTTGAGCAATCGAACAGCCAGGTTGTGGTGGAGCTGACCACCATCGAGGATGACGCTGACGATCCCGATCCTCGGTGCGTCGAGGTCGCCGAGGATTCGTATCCGGTCATCGTCGCGCCAAGCATCGATGGCGCGACGCACAAAGTGATGCTCGACAGCCGCGATGCGCTCCGTTCCGATCATGTCCTTGAGGTCGAAGGCCAAGCCTGCTCGAATCACCTGGACAATCGGGGGCGTACCGCCCTCCTCTCGATGCTCCAGATCCTCGAGGTACTTGTAGGCCCACGGGCTCGTGTAAAGAACCGTCCCGCCGCCAGGCTCGGCCGGCACGTCGGTGCGAAACAGGTCCTTGTTTGCCGCCAATATGCCGGGCGTCTGCGGCCCACCGACGAACTTGTGCACGGAGATAAAGACCGCATCCTTTCGGCAGGCCTCGTCTCCTGGATGCATGTCGATCTCGACGTAGGGTGCCGCAGCCGCGTAGTCGAAGAAGGCATAGCCGCCGTGAGCGTGCATCACCCGAGCCAGATCGTCGGGATTCGCCAGTATGCCTGTCACGTTCGAGGCGGCCGAGAAGGTCCCGATCTTGATGGGCCGGTCACGGTGCTCCGGCTTGGCGAGGATCGCGTCGAGCTCCCTCCAGTCGATGCGCCCCTGCTTGTCGTAGCCCACGTACTCTGTGATACCGATGGACTCTTGCCACGGCAGGTCGTTCGAGTGGTGCTCCATGCGACTGCGCACCACAAGCGGCCGCGCCGAGTTGTGGATCTTTGCCGCACAACCAAACTGGGTCTGCAGTGTGTCCGGAATACGGAGGCCCATGCACGCGATCAGCTTGTTGATGGCACCGGTCGCTCCCGAACCTGTGAACACCACCGCGTCTTCGCGTCCGGCGTTGAGGGCGGCCCGCACCTTCTCGTGAGCCTGCCGATACAGCGTGGTCATGTAACAGCCCGTGTAGCTGGCCTCGGTGTGTGTATTGGCCATGTAGGGCAGCACCTGCTCCCGAATCAGGTCTTCGATGGGACCAAAAGGCAAGCCTGACGCGGTCTGATCAAAGTAGCGCTTGCGGCGCATGCCGCCCGGGGTCGGGATTTGGACGGTTCGACCGATGATTCCATCCCGCACCCACGCGAGCACAGGGTCTGTGCGCACATCCAAGGCCTGCTCCATCTAAACCTCCCTTATCTCTCCTTAGCGCTATCGAGCGCAATGTGCGTGTCGATTCGGCCACGTTCTGGTATGGGTACCCTATGTTTACGCTCACGTTGTTCACGATGTACGCCGGCTGCGCCGGTCCTGAAGGCTCCCAGTCGAGCGATGCCGTAGCCGCCATTGTCGATCCCAGCAGGCCGGAGCACTTCTTTGATGTGCCTTTCCCAAGCGATGACTTTCTCGATGGCGACCGCCACATGGACTTGGCCGGCTATCCGGAGGCACCCTCCGAGATCCTCGCGAGCGTGCTCAATGGCTGGTCACGTCGAATTGGGATCACGAGCCAGGGCTTCGCAAACAACGGTGCGGCCTATTTTCGCTTCGAGGGGCCGCTCGATCTGCCTCCCGTGATGACCGGCCGAGCCGACGATCCTGTGTTGCTGATCGACACGGCGACGGGCGAGCGGATTCCGCTCGCTATTCAGTTCATCGACCAGACGGACGACGATCCGTTCTTGGCCGACAACCTCCTGGCTATGGCACCGGCTCTGGGCCACCCGCCGCGGTCCGGTGCCACGCTCGCAGCGGTCGTGATGGAGTCCGCCGGTGCCAAGCCCGCGTCCGGATGGGAGGCGCCCGAGGCCGTTCGCGCTGCGCTCGACCTGTCCGGTGTACAGGGCAAGGCCGCCGTGGCGACAGTCTTCACGGTTCAGGACGCCGTAGGTGAGCTGTCGGCGCTGTATGCCGATGTGGATGCGCATGTGGATGCTCGCGACGGCTGGGGCGAGGTGGAGTGGAAGCGCATGACTCACCTCGACTTCGCCCAGGGCCTGACACCCTCAGGGGAGGACGCGACCGTGGTCACAACCACCTACGCGGACGGCTCCACATCGGTGGTTCACATGTACGCCAACGAGGAGGCCATCCACAGCCACGACATGCTCGAGGGCTGGCCCATGGCCGTCTATGAGGGCTGGATCCCTGTCTACAGCTACTCGGGTCTCGACGATCGCCCTTACATGGGCCCAGGCCTGAGCCACATCTTCGACACCGACCGTGACAGCGGATGGATTGCCTTCAAGGACGGCCTCCCGGCCGATGCGCCCGAAGAGGAGATGATGAGGGTGATCCTCTCGATGCCGAAGGATGCCGATGGAGCACCGGTGCTCGACGCCCCCATCGCCATGTACGACCACGGCACAGGCGGTGCGGCCATTAACTCGGTGCAGCGCATCAACATGCACGATGATGGCCACGCAGTCGCCTCTCGGTGGGCCGAGGCGGGCTGGGCGGTGATCGGCCGCGACGCGCCTCTATACGGCGCGCGCTACGACTTGATCGATGAGGGGTACTCTGGGGGATCGCTGGGCTACTACAACATCGTCAATCTACCGGCCTTCAGAGACAACCAGCGGCAGACCGCCGTCGACGGCCATGTGCTGCTTCGCTTCATCAAGGAAGGGCTAAACGAGTCGCTCCCCGCAGGCTCGGTCGACCCCTCGCGGATTCGGCGAATCGGCCACTCCTTGGGCAGCGTCACCACCAACCTCGGTGTCGCGCCCGAACCCGACGAGTACGAGTCCATCTTTCTCTCCGGCACCGGCGGTGTCATCAGCCATTACTTCTTGGATACGGGCCTGATCGAGGACTTCGGCGACGCCTTGGTGGACCAAATCTTTACGCTGTTTCAGGTTGAGCCACCGGACCCGATCACCGCGCCCGCCGTCTTGGGTGCTGCGCTGGGTCTTCCCGAGGAGGCCTGGGGCAACGTCAACCGCCTTCACCCGGCGATGCTCCTCTTCCAGTGGACCATGGACCCCGGCGATCCGATGTCCGTCGCCCGCCACGAGACCGTCCCCTCGACCGTGTTCATCGGAATCGACGACCACCAAGTGCCCAACTTCACGAGCTACGCACTGGCGACTGCACTGCCGGACAGCAAGGTGGTGACGGTGGAGGCAAGCTGGGACTACGACCCGCACGTGGTGCTCCACCGGGAGCCCGAAGGACATGACGCGCTCAGCGCATGGCTCAGCGAGTAGGGAGCGTCTGCTCGAACACGGTCCGTCGGGTGGGGTAGCGTCGGAGATCGTCGGCGGACGGTCCGGCGTGCCCCGACTCAACCAGCTCAATGTGGTAGGCCAGGTTCTCCGGCGAGAGCCGCACATGCTCAACCGTCAGTCGAACGCTCTCACCTCGGCCTTCCGGTCGCCACTCAAATGCACGACGCTCACCCACCGACAAGCGGTTGTCCCCAACCTGCTTCGCTTGAGGCGACCACACCCACGTCTGTCCGATACGCCACTTCTGAGCACTGACCTCTTCACCGGCGGCGCTCTGCAACACCGCGCGCACCTCCAGGTAGCGCTCGGGGTCCCCCGAAGGCAGCTTGTGACCCGCACGAGCATTGACCAATGCAAAGGTGAGGCGTCGGTCATCCCCCCAGCGTACGTCCTCGACATCGAGTCCGTTTAGCCCAGGAACATGCACCTCGGGGTGCTTGCTCAAGCCGCTGCCCGGCCAGACATGGCTGCGACCTTGGCGCGACCCTCTGGCCACGGCGGGCATGTGGCAGTCGGCACACTGTTTCTCTACGCCCGCCTCGACCTTCTCCGCGCCCGTGTTGAAGTGGCAGACCAAGGCATCCTCCAGCCGAGCCGTCGCCTGGTGGCAGACCGTGCAGGTCGCGTCGCGCCCAAAGCTCGGATCGTGAACGGTAGGGTGAGGGGCGACAACGCCTGGTCGAGCGCTCGCTATACCCTCTGGGCGCCAGTGGCAGGCCAAGCAGGTCACGCCTTCGTCCCGGAGTGTGGCGTCAAAGCTCGGGTTGAGGGTGACCTTGGGCGATCTCAGGGGGGTGCCCTCCACAATTGTTCGCGGCTGCTGGTTGGCCAAGGGGGTGTGGCAATTCAAGCAGAGCCATCCGACCTCGGGATCTTTGTGAAGCTCTGCCTGGAACTGGGTGTCGGTCCATGCCGCTGCGTGCGTGCTGACGGCCCATTCCGCGGCGACGGCCGGATGACACTGGCCACAAGAGCGGGCATGAAGTCCCGGTAGGCCCGCTTCCGATGCCGACAGCGGAGGCGTCGCGGGCTGCATCCATGGCGCTGAGCCGAGGAGCATCCCAGCAGCGAGCGCGCCCACAACCCTCCGCCAAGGTCTTGGGATCATCAGAAGCTAAAGATGCTGATCCGACCGTCCTCGACATTCCAGCGCGGCGCAGACACCACCAACTCCTCGGCGCCGTCACCGTCGAAATCCGCGCTCGTGATGGAGCTGCCGAATTGCGTCTCCCCGTCACCGAAGATCGAGAGGTCTGCATCCGCCGCACTGAAGGTCCCGCCGTCGGCTAAGGCCGAGAGACGGAAGAGGTAGACCGCGCCGGGGCCGTCCATGTCGTCGTCGTAGTCCATCGTGTCAGGCGCCCCAACCAGGAGGTCTTGGCCGCCCTCGCCGTCGACATCCGCCACATGAAGCGCATAGCCGAAGAAGCCCTCGTCTCCCGAGCGGATGGTGACGTCCGCCTCGTCGGTGGTCAGTACGCCTGAGAGCCCGCCGTCGTTGAAGAAGACATAGACCTCGCCCTCGCCATCGGTGCCCCCATAGGCATCGCCTGGTGCGCTGACGATAATGTCTAGAGCCAGATCTCCGTCGACGTCGACCAGCTGCGGCGTCCCGTGGCGACCCAGGCGACCCTGAGCCCGCATACCGCAGACAGAAATCTCCGAGGCCCAAGAGACCGAGGCTGAGCCTGAGGGTAGGCTCGGATCGCCGCCGATGACGTAGACACAGCCCGCACGTGTGAGCCCCTCATGCTCGGCCGCGGCAGCGCCGCTGAGGAGGTCAGCGTACCCATCAAAGTTGAGGTCTCCGCCGCCCAGGGAGTAGCCGAAGAAGTCGCCCGTGCTGTCCCCCGTGAAGGTCGCGGACGGGTCATCATCGAGGTCAAGAACATCGCCCACCACCAGGTCGGCCGCAGCGAAGTAGTAGACCGACCCTGCGGTGTCGCCGTCGTAGTAGTAGTCGCCGAAGAAGAGGTCATCGAGACCATCTCCGTCGAAGTCGATGTCAGACAAGGCCTTCACGTACCAGTAGCTGGCGTCCGTGTCCTCGAACAGAACATCAGCATCGGCCTCCGAGAGGTCGCCCTCAAAGGCTCCGTAGCCGCCAAAGAAGAGCCCTCCGGCGTGAGTGCCGTAGTATCCGGAGTAGTACCTATCGGTGCCGATAACGAAGAGGTCATCCGACCCATCTCCGTCCTGGTCGCCCATCCGGGCGCCCACGGTTCCGAGGTACCCATAGGAGCCCGCGCCATCGATGCTGCTTCGTGCGAGGTCCTCGGCAGCGCCGGACCAATCGCTGTAGCCCTCGCCGTCCAAGATGTGCGTGCCGCCTGTACCGTAGCTCAAGACATAGTTTCCACCGACAATCAGATCGACCTGACCGTCGCCCGTCAGGTCGCCAGTGCCGAGCGCCGCCTGCCACCCCAAGAAGTCGTCGGCCACGCCCTCAATGTGGATCTGAGCATCCTCCTCGCCGATGTCATCATCGATTCCGTTGCAGTCGTTATCGACCCCATCCCAGACCTCGTCGGCACCCGGGAAGACACTCGCATCGGTGTCGTCGCAGTCTCCCTCATCCGTCGTGAACCCATCGCCGTCACGGTCCAAGCTACCGCAGGGATCGTTCGTAGTGTGAGGGGTGCCAAGATCGCCTCCGCTCATTGCGGAAGTTGACCCACACCACAGCCCCTCGGAAGCCGCCGTCGCAGCCGAGTGCGCATCCACATCAAGCTGCGCGCTCACGCCTGCAGAGATTCCCCATGAGCCCGTGTAGACCAGGCTTGATATCAGCTCTCCTGAAGTGCTGTAGAGGTAGAACGCATCGGCTGCATTCGAGAGCGCAAAGTCGCTGCGGCTGTAGACCCAGTCCACCTCCACCCCGCCGTTTTCATCCGGGTTGTCGTTGACGCCAAAGACCACTCGACCCCAGGCCGGGATGACGACGTCCTCATCCACAACAATGGCCTCGTCGTCATCGGACTCGATTCGAAGTCCTTCGAGCGACAGCGCCCCGGAGGTACCGTTGTAGATCTCAAACCACTCGCCGTTTCCATCTGACACCGCTGTCGGGTTCGCCATGAACTCGGTGACATAGATGTCTCCTGGTTCCGGCCCTGGGTCGCTGTCGGCATCGGCGTCGGCGTCGGCATCCGCGTCGGCGTCGGCGTCGGCATCCGCATCCGCGTCGGCATCCGCATCCGCGTCGGCATCCGCGTCAGCGTCGGCGTCGGCGTCGGTGTCGGCGTCGGTGTCGGCGTCGGTGTCGGCGTCGGTGTCGGCG
>CAZKOI010000023.1:0-22481 GCA_964554315.1 uncultured Enterobacterales bacterium
CAGGTCCTCTCTGCGGAGCTTCGAGGCTTCCTTGCTGGCGCGGTCTCGGGCCAAGGAGCGAATGAGCTCTAGTACCTCGGCCTTGGCCGCTTCTATCCGTGCGCGACGCTCGTGGACGGCCCGGTCTGCGTCATCGGCGACGGCCGTCGCCTCCACAACCGAGGACCGTACAACGTCGGCCGATGCGCTGACGGTGTCGACTTCAGCCTGTGCAGCCACTCGGCGCTCTTTGCTGAGCTGGAGATCCCGCTCGCCCTGCTCTTTCGCCCGACTGAGGCGTTCGATTTGCTCGGCCAGCTGGGACGATTCCCGCCCTTGGTACATCCGAGCTGACTCTCGCTCCCGGCGGGTGGCCTCCAGCTCCGCGAGCTCATCGCGAAGCGCGCCAAGCGCGGTCTCCATGACCTCCACACCTTGGCGGTAGGTCCCAATCTCTTCTTCATGCCGCTCGAGTTCACGACGCTTGGTCTCTTCCACTTGAGTGGTGACCCGCAACCGATCTGCGACCACGCGGCGGTCACCCGCAAGACCACTGTACCGAGCCAGACCGAGGTAGACCTCTCCCTGCTTGACCTCCGTACGAAGTCGTCGATAGCGTGTGGCTTTGTTGACCTGGCGCTTGAGGCTCCGCATGCGACCAGCGAGGTCCTCCACGACATCGGAGGCTCGCTCTAGGTTTCTGTTGGTGGCCTCCAGACGTTGCTCCGTCTCGTGCTTTTTCGCCTTGTAGCGAGAGATACCGGCCGCCTCCTCAATCAACGACCGGCGCTGCTCCGGCTTAGCCTTGACGATCTCGCCGATGCGCCCCTGCTCGATGAACGAGTAGAGCCTGTTGCTGGCCCCCGTGTCTCGAAAGATGTCTTGAATGTCTTTCAGGCGGCAGCGGCTCTGGTTGATCAGGTACTCGCTGTTGCCGTCTCTGAACAGCCGGCGCGTGATCTGTATCTCTTCACACCGGGCGAACTCGCCCGCGAAGGGCTCGTCACCGGCCTCAAAGGTCAAGCTGACTTCCGCAACCCCCATGGCATTGCGACTCTCCGAACCCGCAAAGATGATGTCATCCATCGAGCGTCCTCGGAGGCTCTTGGCGGACTGCTCCCCGAGGCACCACTTCACGGCATCGACGACATTCGACTTCCCACAGCCATTCGGGCCCACCACACCGCTGACGCCGGGGCCGAAGTGAAAGCTGGTTCTGTTGGGGAAGGACTTGAAGCCCTGCAGCTCAAGTTTGCGGATATGCATGGAGACGTTGGCGGATGTCTGGAGGCGGAGCCTGGTGTGGTCGGAGGGACCACGACGCCGCCCTCGGAGAGGTTGAGAGGGTACCACAGTCGACCCCCCCGGGCCGACACGATTAGTCCCTAACCGATGTACGGAATCAGGCGAATACTCGCACAAGGAAGAGCAGACCGAGCCCGAGGAATGGCGGAACGACCGTTAGGAAGCATCCTGGCCGCTGGGACCTGCTATTGGCCACCTTCGGCCTCCTTGTAGTCCGCCAAGAGCTTCTGATATTCGTGGTGACCGCCGCCGATCATCATCGTCGCCTCCCACTCAGAGACTTCCCCTACGACCTTACCCGGCACGCCCATGACCTTGGACCCGGGCGGAATCTTCTTCCCCACGGGAATGACCGAACCCGCTCCAATGATCGACCCGCGACCAATCTCGCAGTTGTCGAGCAATACGGCCCCCATACCGATGAGACAGTCGTCCTCGACGATGCAGCCGTGCAGAACGACGCGATGCCCCACAGTGCAACGGTCACCGATGACTGTCGTCGACATCCCGCCGGTGCAGTGGGCGACCGTACCATCTTGAATGCTGGTCTCTGCACCAATAACGATGGCTCCCTGGTCGCCCCTCAGCACGCAGCCTGGCCAAACAGTGGCCCGTGGACCGACCGTGACGTCTCCGATCAAAATCGCGTTTTGATGCACCCAAGCAGCCTCATCGACCTTGGGACTTGAACCCTTGTATGACTCTTCCATGGCCATGGGATTAATATGGTGGGGCGGAGTTTCCCAAAGACACAACCAAGATCGCGCGGAGATACAGCCATGAGCGACCGACTCAACACAGGAACTGGCTACATTCTCTGGCTTGCGGGCCTGGTCGGTTTCTGTGGCATTCACCGCTTCTACGCTCGGCGATGGATATCCGGTACCGTGTGGCTGCTCACGGGAGGCCTGTGCTTTGTGGGCCAGGTGGTCGACCTCTTCTTGATGGACAGCCTGATTGATGAAGCGAACCGCTCGGGCCGCTAGCCCATCAGCACGCCGGCGACTGTTCCTGTCATAAACGCAGCGAGTGAGCCCCCGATCAGCGCGCGAATAGAGAGGTCGGCGAGGTCACCCATTCGCTCTGGGGCGATGCTGCCAATACCGCCGAGTTGAATGCCTATGCTCGCGAAATTCGCGAACCCGCACAGCGCATAGCTCGCGATCACAGCCGACCGCTCAGAGATTACGGGCGTGGGGCTGCTCACCATCTCACCGAGATGGATGTAGGCGATGAACTCCGTCAGCACGAGCTTCTCGCCCAACAGCCCACCAACGATGGCCGCCTCCGACCAAGGAACGCCCATCGAGAATGCGATCGGCGAGAACGCCCAGCCAAGAATTCGAGCGAGGCTAAGAGGCTCACCCGCGATGATCATCCAGCCGATCATCCAATCGAACATTGCAATCAGGCCGACGAAGGCAATCAACATCGCCGCCACATTGATGGCAAGACGGACACCTTCGGTGGCCCCTCGCGCGGCCGCCTCCAGCACGTTTCGGTCGAGCCGCTCGACAGAAATGTCCATGGTCGCCTTGGTCACCGGTGTGCCATCCTCTGGAACAATCACCTTCGCGATGGCCAGCGACGCTGGGGCGGACATGATTGAGGCGGTCACCAAGTGACCAGCGATGCCTGGGATGTCCTGTAGAAAGCCCACGTAGGCGGCCATGACACCGCCCGCTACGGTCGCGAACCCACCCGTCATGACGGCGTTCAGCTCGCTCCGAGTCATCTTTCCAACGAAGGGCGCGATGAGCAGCGGAGCCTCCGTCTGCCCCACGAAGATGTTGCCAGCGGCGGAGAGGCTCTCTGCACCGCTGGTGCCCATTGTGCGCTGCATCAACGCCGCAATGACCTTCACAATCCGCTGCATGGCGCCCAGGTGGTACAGGATGGACATCAGGCTCGAAAAGAAAATTACGGTGGGCAAAATCCAGAAAGCAAAGGTCTTCACCGGCGGCGAGATACGCCCCACAAAGGTGACGGACTCTCCGGACGCATCCACAATCTGGTGGGGCTCAACGGACTGGAACACGAAGCTCGCCCCAGCCTCGGAGAAGCTCAAGAGCTTCTTCACGCCGCTGTCGACAACGCCAAAGAAGAGTCGCTGAAGCTCGGGATTGAGGACGACCACTGCGAAGATGAGTTGGAGGCCAATGCCCCAGAGGACGGGTCGCCAGTTGATGGCCCGCCGGTTGGTGGACGCCAGCCATGCAAGGCCGACCATCACCCCTAGGCCTAAGAGGGATACGGCGCGCTCAGAAAAAGACGTGGGCTCAGTGACAAAGGCAGCGATCATGCCTCATTGAACCACATTGGTTGGAAGAGCGGGAAGTGCGACAGTCGTGAAACGACACGCTGCGGTGTGAAACGGTCTTGAAACAATGGCCATGGCGAACTTCCGATCGTGTTGACGAGTAGGCCCGCTGGAGGCAATACCGGACCCGAATCGGCGCGGTTCCCTGATTATCCCGCGCGTGGAGGTTCCCATGAAGACCCAGACCATTACTCTCTTGGCAGCCCTTGCACTGACTGGCTGCTCATCGAAGTTCGACGATGACGACGCGGTTGGCGGCCCGCCTCCCCTTGGTGGAGATGCTGACGCCGACGCCGATGCTGACGCCGACGCCGACGCCGACGCCGACGCCGATGGCAACACCGATCCCGACTACGCTGACGCCGACGGCGACGGTGTCACGATTGCAGACGGTGACTGTGACGACGACAATGACCAGATCTTTCCTCGGTTCAACGGCATCGACGGTGCGGACGAGGAGTGTGACGGCATCGACAACGACTGCGACGATGTGATCGACGAGGGCCACATCAAGGACATCTACTTCCCGGACGCCGACGACGACGGGCACGGCGACAGCGAGAGCGATGGTGTGGAGAGCTGCGCCGAGATGGACGGCTACGTTCTCGACAACTCAGACTGCGATGACGAACAACCCACCGTCTTCCCAGGTGCGGAGGAGGTGGTGGGCGACCTGCTGGATAACGACTGCGACGGCACGACGGACGAGCGCTTCAACTTCACGTCGGTTGACTTCGAAGGGAACCTTGGCAATCCCTCCGTGATTCGCGTCGACACCATGGGCACACAGCATGTGGTCATGCACGACAGCGACGCCGGCGAGGTCCTCTACTTCCAGGTGACCATCGAGGGCGAGACGACCGAGGAGGTCGTCGTTGTATCCGATGAGGCCTTCGACGGGGCCTACTTGGATGCGGAGCTGGACGTCTACGGTGGCCTCCACATCGCCTACACATCGGACGAGGAGTACGGGGACGTGCTGGTCCGCTCGCTGCACTACGTCAAGCGCTCAGCAACGGGCATCTGGTCTGCGCCACAGACCATCGACGGCGGCCTGAGCGGACAGCTCGAGCGGGGTCAGTATGTGGACATCGCTGTTCACAACGCTTCCTGGCTCGGCCAAACCCCAAGCTTCGCGTACCTCGACGGCGACCACGGGACACCCACGCTGGCAGACGTCCTCATCGAGGGCGGCGACCCCATTCGCTTCACCGTGGGTACCGACTACCTCAGCGGCTTGACCTATGTGGACTCTGGCCTGTTCACCGCCATGGACATTGACGGTGAGGGCAGGCAACACGTTGCCTTCTTTGACCCCAATGCCTCCTTCGGAACGGCGGCTCAGATCCAATACACCAACTTTGAGTGGGACGAGGATATCCTGGAGACAGGGTCCCTCATGGACCTGTTGCCCTCCTACACCCACTTCGAGGAGACAGTGGTGGAGTCCAACGCCAACGATCTGAGCCTCGCCACCCGGATTGAGGATGACGTTCCTTGCATCGCGTACCAAGACGTCAGCGCACGCGACCTGATGTTCACCTGCCGCGAGGCGGAGGGCTGGGCTGTCCCCACCAATGTGTACAGTGAAGGTCTCACCGGGGGTCAACCCTCCCTGAAGATCAGCGAGGCTGGCGACTACTTCATCTCCTTCTACGATGAGGGCACCCAAGACCTGATGCTGGCCACAAAGCGCAAGGAGATGGACTGGGAAGTCATCGAGGTGGATACGGCCGGCATGGTCGGCAAGGCCTCTTCGCTTGACCTCGGCCCTGATGGCATGATTCACATCAGCTACTACGACCAGTCGAACCAGACTGTTCGCATTGCCTCAGGCTTCTAGAGACCCGAAGGCGAGAATAGAGAGCGCCGTTGCCCCGCCGTGGGCGGCGGCGCTCTTTTAGCTTGCGGCCGTGATGGTAAAGGCACTCTCGATGAGTGCCAACGACTGAGATACGCCACGGCCTGCAGCGCGCAAGGTCACCAGCGGCTCACCCGCACCTACAGCTTCCCCAACCTTCTTGTGGAGGGTGACGCCGACGCCGGGGTGAATGACCTGATCGGCATTCTCACGGCCAGCGCCCAGCACGAAGGCCGCACGACCGACTGCGAGCGCATCACAGGCCGTCACCGTGCCGCTGCGCTTGGACTCAACCACGTGCTCATCGCAACCCGCGCCATGCAGAGGCGCCGACGCATCACCGCCTTGCTCCGCGACCATTCGACAGAACCGCTCATAGGCCGCACCCGACTCCAGCACGGCGCGGGCACGAGGATCGCCGATGAGGTCAATGGTGAGGTTGGCCAGGTCCCCAGGCCCCTCTCCCTTGAGGCACTCTATGGCCTCCTCCACCTCCATGGCGTTGCCCACCGTTCTGCCCAGCGGCTGGTTCATGTCCGTCAGTACGGCACGGGTCATCACCCCCGCCCCTCGCCCCACTCTGCAGAGCATGTCGGCGAGCTCAGATGCCGCCTGGTGGGTCTTCATGAAGGCTCCGGAGCCCCACTTCACGTCGAGGACCAGCTCGTCAATGCCCTCGGCCAGCTTCTTCGAGAGGATGCTGGCCGTGATGAGCGGCACCGACGGCACGGTACTGATCTCGTTTCGCAGGGCGTAGAGAATGCGGTCGGCTGGAGCCAGTTCTCCGGTCTGTCCTGAGATGAAGCACCCAACCCGGCCAAGGACCTGCCGAAGCGACGCAGCGTCGAGGCCAGTGCGGTAGCCGGGGATTGACTCCAGCTTGTCAAGCGTCCCACCGGTGTGCCCGAGGCCGCGCCCGCTGATCATGGGCACCCTCGCGCCAAGCTCAGCCCAGAGCGGCGCCAGCACAAGCGAGACCTTGTCGCCGACACCTCCCGTTGAGTGCTTATCGACCAGGGGGCCGCCCTCGGCCTCCCACTCGAGCTGCTCTCCAGACTCGACCATGGCCATCGTAAGGGCAACGGTCTCATCCACCGTCATCCCCTGGTGGTACACAAAGGCCGTGAATGCAGCGGCCTGCGAACGGGTCACACCGCCGCCGACCAGGCCGTTGATAAAATCACGAATCTGGGCTTCGCTGAGGACGCCGCCGTCCCGCTTAGTCTCGAGGATCTCGTGAATCATTCAGTAGGCGCCCGTGCCCTTCCCACCTGTGACGATGGCGACGCTTGCCGAGGCGCCCAATCGATTCGCTCCCGCGGCAATCATCGCGTGGGCATCCTCGACCGAACGTACGCCTCCTGACGCCTTGACGCCGAGGTCCGGGCCCACCACCGCTCGCATCAGCGCAACGTCCTCAGCGGTTGCCCCGCCACCGCCAAAGCCGGTGGACGTCTTGACGAAGGCCGCTCCCGCCGCCTTGGAGAGCGTGCAGCCGACAATCTTCTCGTCACGCTCAAGCATGGTGGTCTCGAGGATCACCTTCACGGGTCGCCCTTGCGCGGCACGAACGACCGCCTTGATGTCCTCAAACACCAAGTCATGGTCGCCGCCCTTGAGCGCACCGATGTTGATGACCATGTCGATCTCTTCAGCGCCGTCCGCGATTGCCTCGCGCGTCTCCAGCGCCTTGGATCGCGTCGCCATGGCGCCGAGCGGAAATCCGACGACGCAGATGGCCATGGTGCGGCACCCCTGGAGGAGGTCCGCTGCGAGCCGAATCCACGTGCTGTTGACGCACACTGAGGCGAAGCCATGCTGCCGAGCCTCCTCGCAGACCTTCACGATCTCGGCGCGTGTGGCCGTAGGCTTGAGGAGCGTGTGGTCGATAAAGCGAGCCACCTCGCTTGGCCCGCCGGGTGATGAGCCGTCGGTTCCAACGCGAACAGCGCCCGCCGCAACGAGCCCCTTGAGTCGGGTCGAGTCATTCCACGAGCCGCGAACCGAGGGAAGCGGAGCGACGACGCTCATCGCCAGCTCCTCCGTGACCTTCTTCGCGATCCGCTCGACTAGAGCGTCCATGTCTGCCGTGCTCGCCACGTCTAGCTCTCGATGGTGATGCTGTTGACGCGAATTGGGACGATGGGGTTGTCCCGGTGACCGGTGTCCGTGCTGCCGATGGCTGCGACGATGTCCATCCCCTCAACGATCTTGCCAAACACCGGATGCTTGGACGGTGTGCGACCATCGAACCAGTCGAGGTAGGCATTGTGAACCGTGTTGATGAAGAACTGGCTACCCCCAGAGTTGGGGCGTCCGGTGTTCGCCATCGAAAGTGTTCCGGGCTCGTTGCTGAACTTCGCGCTGTCCAGGAACTCGTCTTGGATGTTGCCATGGGGCGGACCACCCGTCCCAGCCATTGGACTCTCCGGATCCTTTGAGTGCGGGCACCCAAACTGAATCATGAAGTTCGCAATCACCCGGTGAAAGTGCAGGCCGTTGTAGAAGCCATCGTTCGCAAGGTTGATGAAATTCTGGGCGGTGATTGGCATCTCTTCAAGGAATATCTCCGCCTTGAAGGTGCCCTCTGTGGTGTCGAAAGTGGCGGTTGGGTTGCCCATGTGGCCTCCAAAAATAGGGTTAGCCTGAGACCCCTATCCTGTGCGCGACCAACCCGGGAGACATCTTCGAAATGGTGATATGGAGAAGCCATGACTGAAGCGCTCCGACTCTTGTTTGTCTGCACTGGCAACATATGCCGCTCCCCGATGGCCGAGGTGTACGCCCAAGCGGCGGGTGTACGGCGACGAAGATTGATCGAGGCCAGGTCTGGCGGCACACTGGGCCTGATTGACAAGCCCGCCGATCCTCTGTCCGTCAAGGTCATGGGTGAGATGGACATCGACCTTGAGGGGCATCTCTCGAGTGCCGTCACCGAAGAGATGATGAACTGGGCCGCCTACGTTCTGGTGATGGAGCTTCACCACGCGACAAAACTTCGCGAGCGTTTTCCCGACCACGAGAACAAGATCATGCTCTTGGCCAACTTTGGTGGGCTCAACGAAATCAAAGACCCGATTGGAGGCTGGCGCTGGAAATTCCGGCGGTGCCGCGGCGAGATCATCCGGTGCGTGGATAACTTCTTGGACACCCTGCCGGGCTAGACCTCACCCACCCACGAATTGTGAGTCCTCGAAGGACCAGACTCGGTTGAGATCGGCGCCATCCCGAACCTCAAGCTGGAAGCGATGGGTCCTACCATCGCTCGTTCGTAGCTCGATCTGGCGGGCTCCTGCGCTCACCTTCTTTCGAAAGACAGGCGTCGTGCGAACAAACTCGCCGTCAATGTACACCCGCGCTGTAGGAATCGAGCTGATCGTGATGTGCCCATCGCCCGGGAGCGTTGTGGCCACGGGGGGTTCGGTCGTCGTTCTCACCTGTATGGGCACCGGTGTCGGCCGAGCGTCCTCCACCGCCGTGGGCACCGACGTCGATGCTGGCGCGGCCTCTGATGACGGTGGCTGAACCGTGACCGGAGCAGGCTCTGCTGAAGGAACCGGTCTGTCCGGCACCACAATGCCCGGCGGCTCTTCCGCGGCGCCGACAGGCGCGGGTAGACCGGCGCGCTCCTCCCAGAGCCGGAGGGACGTGAAGCCCAAGATACAGACTGCGGCCACAACGAAGAGGGGCAGCAGCAGCTTCTCATAGTCGACAGGAGGTCGATCCGGTGCTTCTGGGGTCACCCTTCGCACGGGCCGTACTGGGCGCTCAACATCGCCAAAAGACAACGGCAGACCGGGCTCGCCCGCCTGACTGGTCAGGGAAGCGGTGTCTTCCTCGTGTCGGAGCGGGTCCTGGCGCACCGCACCCGAGCGCACGGAGGCCTGCTTGCCGGCAGCAGCGATCGTGGCCTCGTTTAGCGCCGTCATTCGTTCCTGGAAGCGCGTGAGGCCTTCTCGGGCTGAGATGGGGTCTTGGATGAGCGAAGAGAGCGCCCGCCCCATGGCCAGCGCTGACTCAAAGCGAGCCAACGGGTCACGCTGCAGGGCTCGCACGAGCACGCGTGCAAGCCCTCCATACTCTCGTGGAAGTCGCGCAGCGCGGCGCGCCGCCTCGTCGCCCGCCAGGAGGCTCTTCAGTGCGTCTGGCTCCTTCTCTTTGAAGAGAGGCTGGACTGCCGCCAGCTCATAGAGCACGGTCGCGAGCCCAAAGAGGTCAGCGGCGTGACTCACCGCGACGGCCTCCGCCTGCTCGGGGGACATGTATCCCCAGGTTCCGCGGACAGCGCCCAAGGTCTCCGGGCGACTCCAACCCTTCGAGATCCCAAAATCGAGGAGCTTCACGACCCCCTGCGGATTGATCATGAGGTTCGAGGGCTTGATGTCGCGGTGCACGAGATTCAGCGCATCGCCGCTCTCTGCCTTTGCCGCATGGGCATGGGCGAGACCATCACAGACCTGCCGCCCGATCTCGGCAATGACATCCAGCGGAACTGGGACACCGTGTCGCCGGCATAGGCTCACCATCCGGCGCAGCGTTATCCCTTCAACGAACTCCATCACCAGGTAGTACAAGCCATCTTGGCAGTCGAAGTCCTGAATCTGGACCACGTTCTGATGCTGCAGCATCGACCCGATGCGGGCTTCGTGGACAAACAAGTCCTGAAACGGTCGGTTGTCTGCGAAGTTGGGCAAGATCACCTTGATGGCCACCCGCGGAGTGACGCCCGCGAGGCTCTCGCGACGGGCCTCAAACACCCGGGCCATCCCCCCCGTCGAGATGGGGCGAATCAGGCGGTATCGTCCGAGACGCTCAGGCGTTCCGTCCGCCAGCTGGCGCGAGATCGGTGTGGCTTCAGTATTCATAGGGGACGGGGTGGCTCGCCGAGGAGCGTGCCGGGGGGATGCTTTGAGCGTATCACACGCGCGATCCCGTGCCCAACCCGTCGCTACATCCGCTCAAGAGGCTGCACACCAAGGAGCGAAAAACCGTGATCTAGGACCGCCGCCGTGGCCTCCACAAGCGCTAAACGCCGCGCCCGATCGGCATCGCTATCGGCGCCCAAGACCCGCTCCTCCCGGTAAAACCGGTTGAAGATGTTTGCGGTCTCGTAGAGGTAATCACAGAGCAGGTTGGGTCGGTGCACACCCAATGCCACGCTGACCGCATCACCGAAGCGGACCAGATGCGTCGCCAAGGCACGCTCGTAGGGGCCGACGATCCCCAGGCCATCGACGCTGGCGGCAGCGCCACCCTTCCGCTGGATACTCCGACACCGCGCGAGGCTGTACATGAGGTACGGCGCAGTGTTTCCTTCAAGGCTGAGCATCTTGTCCCAGGTGAACGTCACGTTTGATTGCGGATTCTGAGAGAGGTCGGCGTATCGGATCGCCGAGGTACCGACCGCCTCAGCCACCGCCACCCGTTCCTCCTCAGAGAGGTCGGGAGACTTCTCATCGACGACCGCCCGGGCCCGACGAACCGCCTCTTCCACGAGGTCGAGGAGGCGAATAACGTTCCCCTTTCGTGTGCTCATGGCGCCCTCGGGCAGGACAAGCATGCCAAACCAAGTGTGGACCAAGTCCATTTGATGGTCGGGCACCCAGCGCCCCCAGGCGTCGAAGACTTGCCGGAAGTGCAGCTGCTGGCGCGTATCGGTGACATAGACCACCCTGGCTGGCCTCCACGTTCGTCGACGATGCTGCAGCGTGGCCAAGTCGGTGGTGCCGTAGAGGAATGCGCCGTCCTGCTTCTGGACCACGAGTACCGTCTCAGCCAAGCCCTTGGGCCCGTCCTCCGGCCATCGAATGACCACCGCACCCTCCGAGTCCTCCGCGATTCCGGCGCGCTTGAGAGACGCCACAACACCCGGAAGCTCAGGGTTGTAGAAGCTCTCCCCGAGGACCTCATCAAAGGCCACACCGAGCCGAGCATAGACACGCTCAAATTCAACCAGCGACTCGGAGATGAAGCGCTTCCAGAGCGCCGTGTTTGCCGCGTCACCGGCCTGAAGCTTCGCCGTCTCCGCCCGCGCCAAGTCATTCATGGCCTCATCGGCCTCGTTGCCAAACTTCACGTAGAGGCGCTCGAGCTCGCCGATGGCGTCCTGCTCAAACGCCGCTTCATCCACCCAGTGGTTCCAAGCCACGATGAGCTTGCCAAACTGCGTGCCCCAGTCTCCGATGTGGTTGTCTGCAACAACCGTCCATCCAGTGGCCCGATACATCCGGTCAATTGTGTTGCCGATGATGGTCGACCGCATGTGCCCCACGTGCATCCGCTTGGCGACGTTCGGGCTCGAGTAGTCGATCACCACCGTGCGCCCTTCCCCAGCCTGGGGAATTCCGCCGTGCGCATCGGTCACCTGCCGTCGGAGCTGGGAGGCAATGAATTGATCCGAGAGCGTAAAGTTTATGAAGCCTGGACCCGCCACCGAGAGGGAGGTGACCGCTTCATGCTCGGGTATCGCTGCCGCAATCGTCTCGGCCACAGCGCGAGGGTTGGTCCCCATCGCCCGCCCGAGACGAAACGCGTGGTTCGACTGGTAGTCGCCAAACTTCGGATTTTGGGTCGGCTGAGCGAGCTCTTCGTCCACTAGGCTGTTGTCAAAGCCTGCGCGAGCAGCGGCCTCCGCGACCATGTGATGCAGTAGTTCCGGAATACGCACGAGGGACACTCTCAACTCCAGGCAAGGAAGATGGCACCTAACGCATCGGACCCATACCTACACTTCGCCCTTTCGCGGGGAGGCCGGATGCGATAGCTTGCCACCCCAGTGGAGGTGGGAATGTCTCAGAACCCAACCCTGCCAGATCGTTCAAGTCTGGCTCCCGTCAGCGCAGAAGAACTCACTGGCCTGTACCGTGAAATGTTGCTGATCCGTCGGGTAGAGGAGCTGGCGGCTAAGGCCTACACCCAGCGAAAGATCCTCGGCTTCTGCCACCTCTACATCGGGCAAGAGTCGGTCGCGGTGGGAGCCGCCGCCTCGACCAAGGACGACTACTGGATGGCCGCTTATCGCGAGCACGGCCAGGCCATGGCGAAGGGCGTGAGCGCAAAGGCCATGATGGCCGAACTCTTCGGCAAGGAGACCGGCTCCTCGCGCGGGCAGGGCGGCTCGATGCACATCTTCGACCGCGAGAACAAGTTTATGGGTGGCTATGGCATCGTGGGCGGGCACGTACCCCTCGCGACCGGGGTGGCCTGGGCGGCGAAGCAACGCAAAGAAGGCAGGGTCGCGGTCTGCTTTTTTGGTGACGGCGCCGCCAACCAAGGCGCGTTCTTCGAGGCCCTCTGCCTCGCTCAGCTCTACAAGCTCCCCGTCGTCTTCATCTGTGAGAATAACTTCTACGCCATGGGCACTCCTCTCCACCGCCAGTCCGCTGTCACGGACATGAGCCTCCGGGCGCTGGGCGTCGGGATGGTGAGGGAACAGTTCGAGGGTTTTGACGTCGAGGTCGTCCGAGACCGGGTGGCCGCCGCCGCGGACTTCGCACGCGCAGGCAACGGCCCCGTGCTGCTCGAGGTCGTCACCTACCGTCACAGGGGCCACTCCATGTCTGACCCCGCCAAGTATCGGCCGGAGGGCGAGCTCGACGAGAAGAAAAAGTCCGACCCGCTCTTCATTACGCTGAACCGACTCAAGTCGGATTTCGGTGTGTCGGATGACGTCATTCAGGCGATCCACGACGACGTTGAGGCAGAGGCGCAAGCCGCCTGGGATTTCGCGCACGAGTCACCGGAGCCAGACCCTGCGACGCTGTATGACTACACTTACGCACCGGTGGAGGGCTAGACCATGGCGATGATTCAAATCCGAGAGGCGCTGCGGCAGGCCATGTGTGAGGAGATGCGGAGAGACGAGAGCATCTTCTTGATGGGTGAAGAAGTGGCCCACTACAACGGCGCCTACAAGGTCAGCCAGGGCATGCTTGAGGAGTTTGGGGAGGACAGAGTGGTCGACACCCCAATCTCTGAGAACGGATTCGCGGGGCTCGGCATCGGGGCCGCCATGGTGGGCATGCGCCCCATCATCGAGTTCATGACCTGGAACTTCTCCCTCGTGGCGTTTGACCAGGTGGTCAACAGCGCGTCGAAGATCTACCAGATGTCCGGTGGTCAGTACTCGGTGCCAATCGTCTTCCGTGGCCCGAATGGTCTCGCCGAAAACCTCGGATCCCAGCACTCGACCTCTGTGGACAGCCTGTACGCGCACTTTCCCGGTCTGAAGGTCGTCACCTACGCGACGGCCTATGATGCCAAGGGACTGCTCAAGGCCGCTATTCGCGATCCTAATCCCGTCGTGTTCCTCGAGAGCGAGCTGACCTACGGCATCAAGGGTGAGGTACCGGATGAGGAGTATGTGATTCCTCTCGGTAAGGCCGACATCAAGCGACCCGGCAGCGACGTGACACTGATCACATGGGGCAAGCAACTCTTCAATGTCGAGAAGGCCGCTGAACAGTTGGCCCAAGAGGGCATTGACGCGGAGATCGTTGACCTTCGCTCGCTGCGCCCCCTCGATCACGACACGGTGTTCAAGTCGGTTGTAAAGACCGGTCGGGCCGTCGTCATCCACGAGGGGTTTCTCTACGCCGGTGTTGGTGCGGAGATTACTGCACGCATCCAAGAGGCCTGCTTCGATGTCCTGCGCGCGCCAGTGCTGCGTGTGGCTAATAGAGACGTCCCCCAACCCTACACCACCAACCTCGAGAAGCTGGTGGTTCCCAACCCCGAACGAATCATCCAGACGGTTCGTCAGGTCATGGAGAAATAAAGTGGCTGAATTCTTCGAGATGCCCCAAGCCTCGCCGACGATGGAGTTCGGCACCGTGCTCTCCTGGAAGAAGGCAGAGGGCGATAGCCTCGCACCCCAAGACGTCCTCGCGGAGGTGGAGACCGACAAGGCGGCGATGGAGATCGAGGTCTTCGACTCGGGGGTCCTGTTGAAGATCCTGGCCGACGAAGGCGATCAAGTTCCGGCCGGCCAGCCCATTGCGATTCTCGGGACGAGCGCCGATGAGGACATCTCAGACCTCATGGCGCAGTACGAAGCGCTAAAGGCCAGCGGGCCCGCGAAGGCTGCTGCGGCACCGCAGCCCTCGACGCCTGCTGCCGCAGCCCCCGGGCCCAGCCCCTCGGCCGATCAACCGACCGAGACGGGCCTTGTCCCCTTCAGCTGGGCGGGCAAGGCTGTGGATAGTGCCATCATGGAGATGCCCAGCTTCTCGATTGCACTTCCCGTCCCGACGCCTGGGGCCGCCCCGCTTCCGCCGGGAAAGGTACGAAGCTCTCCCGCTGCAAGAGCGGCTGCTCGGCAGACCGGCACCAACCTCGGCACCGTGATTGGCACAGGACCTCGGGGCCGCGTGACACGCGCGGACGTGCTGCGTCATGCCGCGGGGGTTCCCGCGCCGACGACATTGCCTTCGGAGCCCGTAAGAGCCGTCCCCCTTCCGACGCCAAATCCTGGCGACGAGGTCGTGCCGAACAACTCCATGCGGAAGACCATCGCCAAGCGATTGAAGGCCGCCTACAGCGACGCGCCGGTGTTCTTCTTGACCCGAACGCTCGACTGTGACGCCTTGGTACGCTTTCGCACCGACCTCAAAGCCAGCGGCCGAGCCGTGTCGTACAACGACATCGTCATCGCCGCATGCGGGCGTGCCCTGCGCGATGTTCCCGATGTCAATGCAGCCTGGGCAGACGAGAGCATCATCAAGCGAGCGGCTGTCGACATCGGCATGGCCGTAGCGCTCCCAGGGGGCCTCATCACCCCTGTCATCCGCGGCGCGGACCAAAAGACGCTCGATGCCATCGCGGAGGACACGCGCGCACTCGCCGGACGGGCGAAAGCCGGCAAGCTCTCACCGAGTGAATACACCGGGTCGACCTTCACGATCTCCAACCTCGGAATGAAGGGCATCGAGCAGTTCACCGCCATCCTCAACCCCCCAGAGGCGTGCATCCTCGCGGTCGGGGGTATGGCCCAAGTTCCTGTGGTTCAGGACGGCGCCCTTGCGGTGGGCTGGCGCATGAGCGTTACCCTCACCTGCGACCACCGTGTGGTTGATGGCGCGCTCGGAGCGGACTTCCTCTCAGCGCTGGCTCGCTACATCGAAGAGCCCCGCCTCCTGGGTGAGTGACACCGCGCGCGCCTCTGAAGCCTCGGGGCTGTTCTTCTCCGTGGTGTTGGTGGCCGGGCTCGTGCTGGCCGCGGCACGCGCGTGGACCTGGTCCGACCAAGCTCGATCCCGCCAGCTTGTCGTGTTGGCTCCTCTGGATGCTGAGGTGACTGTCTCCAGCGGAAAGCCCCCGCTCGATGCAAGAGATGGAGTCCACACGTGGACCGTGAGCCCCGGCCCCCTCGAGATCACGATCCGTCCCTCCTCAGGCCCCGCGCAGACCGCAGGGGTCACCATCCCCGAAGGTCTCGGCAGTCTGATGGTGGAGGTGAAAATCACCGAGAGCGGCGATCTCGCCCTCGGCTACTTCTGAGCCCTGAGCTCAAAGGTGTCCGCCACCCTGCAATAGTCGAAGCCCCCAAGCCTTCCCACAGGCTCTAGGGCGGCCAGGTCAACCACCCGGTGCCCCTTTTCATCGACCCTCACGACCGAGTCAGCCAGGTGGTAGCGAACAACCTCCCCGACAAAGAGGTGGGTCGTGCCCATGTCGTGGGTGTGGACAAGGCGACACTCCATGGCACCGAGCGCCTCTCGTGGCCTCGGCGCCGCCACCCGCTCGCAGTCGGCCGCTTCAAGACCACAAGCGTCAAACTCGGACGTGCTGGAGTCATGAGGCAGGCTGGTCTGCACCATCGCCTCAACGAGCGCAGCACTGACCAAAGATACGGAGAATGCAGCGGTCTCGAGAATGTTCGCCGCGGTGTCTTTGAGCGCTCCGCCTCGTCCGCGAGCAACCGATATGGCGACCGAAGGCGGCGATGTTGACACCCCCATGAAGTAGGAAAAGGGGGCTAGGTTATCCACGCCCGAGGCTGACCGAGAGCCCACCCAGGCAATGGGCCGCGGCACGATGAGCGAGGTGGCCAGCTTGTAGGCCTCGAGCGCTCCCATATCGGATGGATTGATCACCATGCTGCCGTCCTATCGCATTCTTGGATAGAGTGGCTCCATGTTCACACTCTTGCTCGCGTGCACCATCGGGTCCTCGGGTCCCGCGACTCCCGAGAGTCCCAGCGCCTTGGAGGCGGAGCGGCTGCAGGCCATCGCAGACGATGCCGGTATGCTGGCCAACAAAGCGAGGGAACTCGAGGAGCTCAGTCGTAGCTCCATCGACACCGAAGATCCGGAGGCCGCTCACCAGCGGCTCGACGCCCTCATGAGCGAGATTGAGACTCTCCGTGCCGCACTCGAGGCGGCCCAGTCTGACATCGAGGCGCGCGTCCGCACCCAGGCTCAGTCAACGGACGAAACTCGCGAGTAGACACTCGCCACCGACTCCGTCAAGCGACGGTAGTCCAGCTGGCCGATGTCATCGCTTATCTCGATGTCCAACGGCCCCGTGTGGAGCAGGGTCGACTGGACGGGACCAATCGATGCCCCGGGCTCCTCCTGGAGCTTGTCACCGGTGAGCGTGCCGATGATGAAGGTCTCGAGCACGCGCTGGTAACTCACAGGGCCCAGTGTCGCGAAGCGCTTGAGACCGCCTCCTTCCGGCAGGACACAGAGGTAGATGCTGTGCATGGGCGCATCTTGCGAGTCAAAGGTTGCCGCCAGACTGAGCAGCCCTGCGACGGGAACGGCGCTCATGGTACCAATTCCGGGGTCCAGCGCGATGATGACGATGGCATCGCCACCGCTGCCGATTCGAACCCCGCAGATCATCTCGCCGACATTGCGGCCGAGGTCCAACCGATAACGGCTGCCAAACGCGGGCCTCATGTTCTGCGACTCGAGCCGCTCTGCAATGTACTGAGCGACCCGCCTCCCGCCTGAACTTCCAGGCACACGCCCACCGATTCTGGGATCCGTCATGCGCCAAAGATCTCGCTTGAACACCGACGGATGAAGCATTGCACGGCCGCCTCTGGGGACGTGAACGCCGAGCTTCTCCGCGTCACAACCCAGGCCAAACCCGAGCAGCGCCGCCCACACCCCAGCCACTGGCCACTTCATGCGCAGTAGCCCCGCTCTCGGAACCAGCGATAGGCATCCTCGATGCCTTCTTCAATGGGGGTGGGTTTCAGCCCGAGCTCCGTGCGTGCACGAGCATCGGTCCGATACCGGTCGGACTGCATCGCCCTCAAGACGTTTCCATCGAGTCCAGCAAACCGATGGGCATCGATTCGGCTACCGACTCGCCCCGCAAGACCTGCTGCCGAGGTCACCCAGTTTGGGAGCGGCCACCGAGGAGGGCGACCATTGACCACCGCCGCAACCTTCTCCATGAATTCTCGGTAGCTCAGATTGTGGCTTCCGAGCAGGTAGCGGCGACCGGGCTGGCCTCGCTCCATGGCCAACAAGTGCCCTGCCGAGCAGTCCGTCGCGTTCTGAAAGCACTTTCCGCCTCGTGGATAGATGGGCACTCGACCCCGCGCGATGCTGAGCAGTAGCTGCCCGGATGTCGGCTTGACGTCCCATGCACCGATGATGAAGTCAGGGTTCACGATGACGCCCTCTATGTCGGTACACTGAGCCACCATGTGCTCCGCGTCGAGCTTGGTGTCGTGATAGGCCCGGAGCGCACCGCGCGTCCCGTAGGCTCGGTCCGCATCCAGTGGAGTCTCCTCATGCCCGGGCGCGACCCTCGAGCCGAAGCCAACCGTGATCGAAGAGGAACACAAGACCATTCTGCGAACCGATGCACGCGCACCCGCTCGGCAGAGCGCTCCCGTCGCCTCAACGTGGACCGTTCTCATCCTGGCCTCCCCCCCTGGCGACGGATCAAAGATACCCGCGAGATGAAAGATCCCATCACAGCCGACCAACACATCCGCCAAGGCCGCCTCCTCGGCAACCGCGAGCGAAACCGTGGAGGTCTCGATGGGCAGGCCCTCAATGAGCTCATTGGGCTTTCGAATAAGCGCGAGAACCTCGTGCCCCTCACTGAGGAGGTGCCGGACCAGGTTCGCCCCTAAGAAGCCCGTGGCGCCGGTGACTGCGTACCGCATTCATTACCTCTTTGACACTGCATATCTGCCCCCAGCACGATAGGCCCTTACCGCAAAACATGCCAGCAGGAGCATTGATGTCTAGCGATACACTCGCCCCCGTCGACACCGTACCCACCCCGAACCCCAACGCCATCATGTTGAAGGTTCAGGAAACTCTGGTCCCCTCGGGTACCCACGAGTTTAATGCCACAGACGACACGGCAAGCTCACCGCTTGCGGCAGCACTCTTGGCGCTCGACGGCGTCGAATTGGTGCTCATCGCCCCACGCTTTGTCACCCTTCGTAAGCGAGAGGACGTGGAGTGGCCCGACATCACGCCGGCGGCGAAGGATGCCATGCGTGCGTTTCTCGCTTCGGGGGACATGGCCGTTCTAGAGACGTCTCGGGCCATCGACCCTGCCAAGCTCGGGGAGATTGAGCAAAAGATCATCCGCCTCTTGGATGAAGAGATTCGACCGGCGCTCGCCATGGACGGCGGTGACATCAACTACCTGGGATTCGAAGACGGAATCGTCAAGGTGGCGATGGTCGGAGCCTGCGGTACATGCCCGTCCTCCACCGCGACCTTGAAGATGGGCGTCGAGCGCCTGCTGCAAGAGGAAATCCCCGAGGTTCACTCGGTCGAGCAGATCTAGCGGCTACGCCAAAACCTCACGTGCCGCTTGGCGGTCCTCCGAGCGCACGTACAGGCGGCCGACACAGCGCTCATCCTGGTAGCGATCGAAAATACCGGTCGCTTGATCGACGGGCTCGACTGCGCGCAGATTTCGGACCCGATCAACCACATAAATCGGTGGCATTCCGGGCTTACGCTGGCCATACACCACCCCGTGGCCCGGCACCGCAAAGGACTCGATCCCTGACCCCTCGAGGCGCTGCTTCGCCGATCCCAGAGAGTGCTCACCGTCGACGCCTGTGGTCTCGTAGACCACCTTGATCGGATCAAACTCGACGATGCGACGAGCCCAGTCGCTTCCTGCACTCCTCAGGTGGGCCATGAGGTGAGCGTCGTCGGTCTGTCGGTACGCAGGCAGGTCAGCGGGGAGTTGGTAGGTGCATGCCTCAGAGAGCATATAGCGCTTCAACATCTCTTCGTACGCGACGGACTTCTGGTGGAAGTAGACCATCACAAACATATGAAAGCGCGCGATCATAAAGTCATCGAAGGCGTACAGCGCTCGGCGGTCAAGCGACAGCGAGACCCGACCGGCATCGTCAACATAGCGCCCCATGTGGCTCACGAGCCAGTTGACATCGATCTGCCCGTACCGTGCCCCCGTAAAGTATGAATCACGCACCAGGTAATCGAGACGGTCGGCGTCGAGGTCCGAGCTAATCAACTGGGAGAGCAAGTAGCGGAGGTCATGCCTTTCGTGGACGAAGAAGTCATCGTCGATCCTGACCTCATGAGACACCAGGCGTGCCACATGCTCCGGGGTAAAGGGAAAGTTGGCACGAATGGTATCGGCGAGCGACGACTGCGTCAGGATGGCAATCGTGTAGTCCTCGTGGGATGCCCGCTTGTCGAGGCGGTGGGCCACCAATTCGGGGTCATAACAGGCAATCTTGAGCTCCCTGAGCGGCGGCATCGCAAACTCGGCGGCATGCGAAAACGGTGCGTGTCCGAGGTCGTGGCAGAGCGCCGCCAAGCGCACGCAGTGCCTGAAGGCATGCTTGGCTTCCCGCGTCCTAAACGGTTTGTCACGGAAGCAGGCGTCAAACGCGCGACCGGCGAGGTGCATCACACCAAGGGAGTGGTTGTACCGGGTGTGGGTCGCTCCGGGGAAGGGTAGGTGCGAAAAGCCCAGCTGACGAATTCCCCGAAGACGCTGCACAAAGGGGTGATCGATGACGGCCGTCTCGACCGGATCGATGGCAATCGCCCCGTGGATGGGATCACGAATCTCAGCCGGTGGTACAGATGGATGCTCCATTCAAGTCCTCGTCCGTGGTATACCCCGGCAGGGCGTTTATGGATCGGATTCAAGACATCTCGGAACTCTTCAGAGGCGACGTCATCCATCATCCAGCGCTTGGCTTTGCAGTCGTCGATCGGGTCACTCCGAACGCGGCGCGTTTGTCGTGGGAAACCGAAGGGGCACGCCTGCCTCCCATGGTGAGTACCGACCTCCTCACCAAAGGCTATCGTCGGTGTATACCCGGCGGCTTTCTGGCGCGCAGCGTGCTGGAAGCAGAGGCTTTGCGTGAACTGGTGAGGGAGAAGCCGTCCGTCGCCCTCGGCATGCTCTTGGATGACATCGGTGAGCGTGCGGGGCGGTCCGAAGTACGGGATTGGATGACGGGTCGAGATCTGATGACCACCAGCTCCTTTGACCGGTGGTGGGAGTCTGCAGAATCGAGTGGTTCGGATGCGGGCCTCGTGTGGAGCGACGACAAGAAGACGGTCGAGGTTCAACCCCCGACCATCACGGACGAACCCGATACGTTTCTATCCTCGACCCCGAGAGGCCGCTGGAGCATCGCGAAGTCTGCGGACACGGCTACCAAAGAGCGACTTTTACTTCAGGCCATTACGGCCCGAGACTCCTCCGCGGTTTTGCTCCTGATGCGTCTGCTCGATGGCATCCCTCCAGCCACGATGGACGCGCTACGGAAGCTCGCCCGGGCGGGTGATCACTCGGTCACGGCGGCCCTGCTGGACCGGGGTGATGAAACCATGCTTCAGACACTGGTTGTACCCGCCGGTTGGGCCAGCACCCAAGATCGTGTTCAGGCCGCCCTTGAGCGCCTCCCGCCATCCCGGCGGCTTGAGGTGGCCGTACAGATAATTGATCAAGCCCTCGCTATGGAGGGAGAGCCGCCTGCCGCTCAGTGGCTCTGCACGATTTCTCCGGGAGGGTCCGTCGCCCTGGCCAATGCTGCGAGGACCATGGACGGCGTCGCCCGGGCGAAGACCTGGCTCGACGACCAGCGCAGTGCAGACCTGGACACGGTGACCGACTTCATCCCCAGCGACACCGTCGAGTTCTCCGCTCGAAACCCACTGGCCACGCAACTGGTCTCAAACCTGCGTGACATTGCGGCCGAGCGGGTCTTTCCGTTGAGCATATCCATCGCGAGGGCCCTCGCTGCGCGTCACGCCGAGGGCGAGAGTGGCGGCATCGCTGGCGCGCGCGTGGATGAAGCCGGGGTGACAACGCTGGGGCCGCCCGAGGACCGCGAGCGACGTGAGGACGTCCGTGATGCGATGCGCATCATCCTAGAGGCGGCCATAGGCCCGCTTCCCGCTGACTCGCCGCTGAGCGACGGCAACCTTCTGCCCCACATAAATCTACTCCGCCCGGATCTACCTGCAGACTGGGTGAGCGTCGCGATGGCAGCAATGGCCGAAGCGCTCGAGGACCGACCCGCCGACGGATCCGTGCTCTGGGCGGCCCTGAGCCGTGCCCACGGCCAGCACATGGTCCGGCAGGACCTCCCTGTGATGAAGCGCTCCGTGTCGATTGGCTTCGATACCCACATCGGCCTCAACAAGTCGCGACGAATGCAGACCAACCAGGATGCGGTCTACTTCGCGCAGACCGAGTCGACGTCCATCCTCTTGGTCGCTGACGGCATCAGCGTGTCCACCGCGGGGAGCGGAAACCTGGCCAGCGCACTGCTGGTGCAAGCCATCGCCAAGCTCTGGGACCGAGACCTCGGGAAGTTTGCCGGACTCGATGATGAGGGCATGGTCGAATGGCTCGAGGACGCCCTTGCAACCGCAAACCAGAGCATCTGTGACGCTGCACGCCAGCTGGCCAACGGTGACCTCAGTCAGCAGATTCCGATGGGCACCACAGCCCTGCTCGCCCTGATTCACCGGAGCACGCTGTTTCTGGCCTCCCTTGGAGACTCGAGGGCGTACATCGTCAGCAGCA
>CAZKOI010000024.1:0-1113 GCA_964554315.1 uncultured Enterobacterales bacterium
CGCTGGCGTCGGCAAGACCGTCCTCATCATGGAGCTCATCAACAACGTGGGTCTGAAGCACGGCGGTGTGTCGGTCTTCGGCGGTGTCGGTGAGCGCACCCGCGAGGGCAACGACCTCTGGTTCGAGATGATGGAAGCGGGCGTTATCAACGCCAAGCAAGAGAACGGTCACCTGGTGATGTCGGACGAGGGCTTGCCCATCGTCGACACGGAGGGAAGCCGCGTGGCCCTGGTCTACGGCCAGATGAACGAGCCTCCCGGCGCGCGTGCTCGGGTCGCCCTCTCGGCGCTCACCATCGCGGAGCACTTCCGCGACCAAGAGAACCAAGACGTGCTGCTCTTCGTCGACAACATCTTCCGCTTCACCCAGGCGGGCTCCGAGGTGTCGGCACTCCTCGGCCGTATTCCGAGCGCTGTGGGCTACCAGCCGACTCTCGGTACAGAGATGGGTATGCTCCAAGAGCGCATCACCACGACCCAGAACGGCTCGATCACGTCCGTTCAGGCGGTCTACGTGCCGGCGGACGACCTCACCGACCCTGCTCCCGCGACCACCTTCGCTCACCTTGATGCGACGACGGTTCTTAGCCGGAAGATCGCGGAGAAGGGCATCTACCCCGCGGTGGACCCGCTGGACTCCACCAGCCGTATCCTCGAGCCCGACGTGGTCGGTGACGAGCACTACGCGGTCGCTCGGAACGTCCAACAGGTGCTCCAGCGGTACAAGGACCTTCAAGACATCATCGCCATCTTGGGTATGGATGAGCTCTCCGATGAAGACAAGGCCATCGTCGCTCGGGCGCGAAAGATCGAGAAGTTCTTGAGCCAGCCCTTCTTCGTGGCGGAGCAGTTCACGGGCTTCGAGGGCAAGTACGTGTCCAAGGCCGATACCGTGCGCGGCTTCAAGGAGATCCTTGAGGGCAAGCATGACGACCTTCCAGAGCAGGCCTTCTACCTGGTCGGCACCATCGAGGAAGCGATCGAGAAGGCCAAGGCCATGGCTGAGAGTGCTGCATGAGCATCCACGTTGAGATCGTGACGCCCTCCCAGGTCGCCTATGCGGGCGACTGTGAGATGGCGTCAGCTCCGGGCCTCTTGGGAGAGTTTGGCGTG
>CAZKOI010000024.1:1213-12983 GCA_964554315.1 uncultured Enterobacterales bacterium
GGCGCTCAGGCGCGGAAGGCGGCTGACCTGGCCATGGCAAGGCTTGCCGTCTAGCGCGCGTTGTCTTTTTGGGGCTGACTGCTCAGCATGGAGTTAGCCACATCCGATGAAGGAATCCCTCGCCATAGATGGGGCCTCGCTTTGCGTCCGTGATGTGGTCGATGTTGCTCGTCATGAGCGCACCGTAAGCCTCGACGCCGCAGCCAAGGCGCGAATGCTCGAGAGCTATGCATGGGTGAGGCAGGCGGCGGACCAAGATCAGCCGGTGTACGGCGTGAACACAGGGTTCGGTTCTCTGGCTCGAGTCAAGATCGATCCTGCACACTCGAGTCAGCTGTCATTGAACCTGATTCGCTCTCATGCGGCCGGCGTCGGCCCTATTCTCCCCGTGCCGGAGACTCGCGCCATGATGCTGCTCCGGGCGAATGCCCTCGCAAAGGGCGTGAGCGGGTGTCGCCCGGTGTTGGTCGAGACGCTCATTGCCATGCTCAACCGAGGCGTGACACCGATGGTTCCTACTCAAGGGAGCTGCGGTTCGTCGGGTGATCTGGCCCCGTTGGCCCACCTCGGGCTTGTCTTGGCCGATGGTGATCACGGGAGAGTGCGCTACCAGGGAAGAGAGATGGATGCTGCGGAGGGCATGGCCGCAGCGGGAATCCCTCGACTTACACTCGAGGCCAAGGATGGCCTGGCCATCACGAACGGTGCTCAGCTGACCACCTCCATCGGTACGCTCGCTCTGCATGATGCAGTGTCTCTGGTTGAGGCCGCCGAGCTTGCGGCCGCGATGAGCATTGAGGCCCTCCGGGGAGCGTCTCGTGCGTTCCGGGCCAAAGTTCATGCGCTGCGCCCCTACCCGGGAGCGATCGCGACGGCGACCAATCTCAGGCGGCTCCTTGAGGGAAGCGACCTCATTGACTCGATGCCAGAGAAGCTCCAGGACGCCTACTCGCTGAGGTGCACGCCTCAGGTGCTTGGCGCCTGCCGGGATGCCATTCGGTACGCCCAGGAGCAGGTCTCTATCGAACTCAATGCGGCCACCGACAATCCCTTGATCATTCTGGACGAGGAAGGGGACAATAAAGCCTTCAGCGCGGGCATGTTTCACGGGGAGCCGGTGGGCATCCCGATGGATGTCCTCAAGATCGCGGTGTCGGAGCTCGCAAACCTCTCGGAGCGGAGACTCTATCGTCTCACGACCGGCAGTCTCAGCCAGAGGCTACCGCCTGCCTTGGCCTCCAAGGATCGCCCAGAGCTTGGGATGATGGTGCCACAGACCACGGCCGCGGCGCTCGTGAGCGAGAACAAGGCCTTGGGGTGGCCCGCCTCTATGGACTCCATTCCGACGTGCGAGGACCAGGAGGATCATGTAGCGATGAGCACCACCGCCGCTCGCCGGGCCGCGACGGTCATCAAGAATGCACGTCGAGTGGTTGCGATCGAGATCCTGGGTGCCGTGCGCGCGCTTCAGTTTCGCCAGTCTGAGAGTCCCGGCGTCGTCCTTGGCCTGGGCACTCGGGAGGGCCTCCCTCGGGCGGCAGGGGTGCTCTCATTGCTAGGAGACTGGCCGACACCGTCCGAAGAGATTGAGGCCTTGACGGCCTGGATCGAGCGGGGAGGACACCACGACGTCAGCGAAGGCTTGGAGCGGTTGGGATGAGCATCATGCTTGACGGGCGCCGGCTGAGTTGTGCCGATCTCCACAGGGTCGCGCACGGAGCGGGCGCGACCCTCAGCCCGGAGGCAGCGGCGCGGATGCTCGAGAATGTGGCATCGATGCCGCCAGGCCCAAGCATTCTGGAGCAAAAGCGGCACTGGCTGGTTGGTGGCTTTGCCGACGCGCTCAGCGAAGAAGATCTGTGCAGGGTGTTCATTCTAGGTCACTGTGCAGGTGTGGGCGACCCCCTTCCGCGGCCCCTGGTCCGTGCCACGATGGCAGCACGAGCAAACGTCCTTGCAACGGCGACCACGGGGTGCCGCCCTGACGCTGCGCAGGTTTTGGTTGACATGCTCAATCAGGATGTCGTCCCGGTTGTACCCAGCCAGGGCAGTGTCGGCGCAGCCGGTGATCTTGCCCCGCTCGCTCACATCGCTCGGGTCGCTTGTGGGTATGGCGAGCGCCCCGACTCAGTCCTCTCGTACCGCCCGAATTCGAAGGAGGCACTGGCGCTGATCAACGGCGTGAGCATGACCGCTGCGCTGGGGGCAATCGGTGTGGTCCGAGCGCGGCGTGTATTGGACGCATCGATAGCGGCAGCGGCCATGACCATGGAGGCCGTCGGCGCAGGCGCAGGATGCATCGATGAGCGTCTCCTCGCCGCCAGGAATCATCCGGGAGGCATCGAGGTTGGTCGTCGGCTCCGAGCGTGGCTTGAGGGCAGCTCGCAGGTCTCGGTGCAGAACGGTGCGGATGCCTTCTCGATTCGAGCAGCCCCCGCGGTCATGGGTACCTTGGTCGAAGAGTTGTGCTGCACGGAGGCCATTCTTGAGCGCGAGATCAATGGATCGGGAGACAATCCTCTGCTGATCGACGGCGAGTGGATAGAAGGGGGGAACTTCCACGGTGCACCGATCGCGCAGGCTCTTGATGCCCTGAAGGTTGCGGTCACGAGCCTGGCGAGCGTCTCTGAGCGACGGACCTTCCGCCTCACCTATGGGCAGCTCTCCAAGGGGCTTCCGTCGTTCTTGGTGCGGGGAACAGGCCTGAACAGCGGGTTCATGTTGACTCAGTACACCGCGGCTTCGCTCGCCAGCGAGTGCAAGGGGCTCGCTCATCCGGCATCGGTAGACACCATACCGACGGTTCAGCACCATGAGGACCACGTGAGCATGGGCCCCATCGCTGCCCGTATGCTGCTGGAGCTCATCGAGTGTGCAGCGGACATCGTGGGCATCGAGCTCTTGCTGGCCGCTCAGGCGCTTGACCTCCGGGTGCGAGGGCTGGCCTTCGACTCGAAAGGGGCGCCTCTAGAGGCTGAGCCTGTTGTGCTGGCACCGGCCATTCAAGATCTCCACCAACGGGTTCGTGCCGAGATCCCCTACTGGGAGGACGACGACGTTCTCCACCCCTGTCTCGTCGCGGGAGGTCAGCTTGTACGAACCGGTGGTATCCTCGGGGACGTTCTTCCTTGGTGATCGGTAAGTGGCTATAATGGCTGTATAAATTCGCTCCATGTCGCCTCCTCTGACACCTGCCGGCGGACGGGCACTGGGCTGCTATCCTTTCGGGAAGAAGCTTCGGACGGCACGAAGCAAACGTGCTCCGTGTGAACCCCAACCGTCCGGAGCGACCCATGACCCCGATCTCTTTCTCTCTCCTCGCCCTCGCCTGCAGCAACTCGGTCCCCCCCGATCGCCAAGCTGAATCGCCTCAGGGCGATGCGCATGACACCGCTGAGGCCCAGCCATCCCCTGATACACCTCCCGTCAGCGAGGAGCAGGACGAAGAAGGGATTGAGCCCGCAGAGGTCATCGAGGACGGCGATGGCGATGGCTTCTCCAGCGACATCGACTGCGAGGATGAGGATCCTCGTATTCACCCCGGTGCGCCGGAGTACTGCGATGGAATAGACACCGACTGTGACGGGGTGATCGACCCCTACAGCGCTCTGGATGCGCCGCTGTGGTTCAGAGATACCGACGGAGATGGCTTTGGTAACTCCGACGACACGATGCACGCCTGCAGTGCGCCACAGCCCGGATGGGTGGCTCTCGGCGGCGACTGTGACGATACGGAGGCCTCGACTTATCCTGGAGCCGAGGAGCTTTGTGACGGGGTCGACGCCGACTGTGACGGAGCAGAGGCTTCGGGCATTGGAACCTGGTACCCCGGCGGCGGTGTGACCGGGGAGGACGTCACCGCGCAGCTCGAGTCAGGGCTCGTTCATCGTACAGAGCATGGTGAGCTCAAGCTCTGTGAGGGGGTGTTCGACGCTCGGCTTCAGTTTGAGGTCGAGGGCCTCTCGGCGAGCATCGTGCCCGAGGTCTCGGTCAAGGGCCTGGGTGAGGTGAGGCTATCGGGCGGCGGTACGCGACGAATCATCGAGGTCGGAGAGGGTGTCGGTACCCTGCGGATCGAGAATCTGCGGCTGACAGACGGGGCGGCCTCCTCGGGAGCCGCGCTCGTTGCTCATGAGCTCGACCTTGTCTTGGACACGGTGGGGTTCTCGAGCAACCGCACCACCGGACCCGGCGGTGCGGTCTCCATCGAGCAGGGCAGCATCGAGCTGTCCGAGGTGAGCTTCTTCAACAACGAAGCCTCGGGACACGGCGCTCATGGGGGAGCGGTGTACCTCGGTGAGGGCTCCGTCGGAGGCGAGAATGCCACCTTCTATGGGAACGTGGCCGAGGGCATGGCGAGCGGCGGTGCGGTCTTCGTGGGGAGCGGTGAGGTGGACCTGGTCGAGGCAAGCTTCTCCGTCAATCGTGCGGACTACAAAGGGGGGGCGATAGCGCTCCTCGATGGATCGGTGACGTTGAGTGACAGCGGTGTCGCTCGAAACCATGCGCTGGCGGGCGGAGGTATCTTTGTGGCGGGCAGCCTCGATCTCGACGCCACCCTAATCGAGCGCAACGCGGCGACCTCCGGCGGAGGCGTCTTCTTGGATGAGGCGGATGACGACCAGACCTTGGCTTGTGAGGACGGCGGACTTCAGTCCAACGAAGCGTCTTCGCAGGGCGATGCAGTGTACGTCGCGAGTCCGTTTGGAACCGCCATCGACAGCGATGACTGTGACTGGGGAAGCGGCGGCACGGACAATGGCACCGGAGCGGATATTGTCACGCCGATGAGTACGATCAGCGCGCCTGACGGCGCGACATTCACCTGTCTGCACTACACCTGTACGGGAGACGCATCGGTGGACTACCACTAGGCTCCTGCGAGCGACTAGAGGTGCGCGTCGCCCTCCGGCTGGCTGATGTCAGCGGAGGCGGCCTGCTCCAAAGCACTCTTCTCATCACCCGCTTGCAAGAGCTCGCTCGCCAGCGGAATGCGAATCGTGAAGGTCGTGCCTTGCCCTGGTGTCGAGTCCACCTCGAGTGTTCCGCCATGCTGCTTGATGACTTGTCGGGTGATGGTCAGGCCTAGCCCCATGCCCTTGCCGACGGCCTTCGTGGTGAAGAACGGCGTGAAGATCCGAGCCAGCGCATCGCGCGGTATGCCTGGCCCGTCGTCGACCACCTCGATGCGGACGCTCCTGGCCTCGGGACGGGTACGAACCCAGACGTGACCGCCCTTATCCACCGCATCGACCGCGTTCTGTGTGAGGTTGGTGATGGCCTGCTGCAGTTCCTCAGGGACGCCCTTGATGATTGCATCAGGGGCGGCCAGATCGGGCTCGATGCTGACCTCTTTGTTGTCCTTGGGGGCGATCATGCTGAGGACGTCCGCGATGCTCTCGTCGATCCTCATGTCAACGGCGTCAGAGCTGTAGCCTTCTCGGGCGTAGCGCCGCATCAGAGCCACGAGCTGCTCCACTTTCTTGATCCCTCGGTCGGACACAGGGAGCATCTTGTCGATCTTGTCCTTTGCCTTCTCGAAGACGACGGTTCGCTGTTCAGGCGAGAGGCTCGAGTCTTCGGCGGCCGCGATGACCTTCTTGGCGTTCTCACCGATGACAAAGTTGGCGTTCTTGATGTACGCCAGCGGGTTGTGCATCTCGTGGGCCAAGCCGGCGGAGATGATCTCGAAGCTGCGGGCTTGCTCATTCATGAAGTTGGATGCCTGGCGATGTTGCTTGGCGAACAGATCCTGAATGGCGGTTCGGAGCTCACGCGGGTTGAAGGGCTTATCCATGACCAGGTCAGCTCCGCTCTCTCGAGCCGCTTCTCGATCGGCGACCTGGTTCCGCGCGGTGAGGATGATCGCGGGTACAGAGGCGAGCCGGGGATCCGCTCGCATCGCCTTGATCAGGCCCGCGCCATCCAGCTTGGGCATGCGCGTGTCGGTGATGACGACATCGGGCAGCTCTTGGGTGGCCAGCAGAAGACCATCTTCACCGTTGCTCGCGACGAAGACAGCGTGCTCCGTTGAGAGAAGTTGCTTGGTGAACTGCAGAATCTCCGGATTGTCATCGACCACCAAGATCTTGGTCGCCTTGCTCTCGGACGGTGCATGCTCGACAGGTTCCGCGTTGCCCTCGTCCGCTATTCCTCCGTACCGGTAGCCAGCAGAGCTTCGGATGCGATTCTCTCGGGATGAGTCCGCAAGCTGAGTGGATGGCCGGGGAGCGGCGCTGGCCGGAAGTCGGATGCTGAAGGTGGTACCGACCTCTGGGCGAGACCGGATGGAAAACTGGCCGCCGTGGAGAAGCACAATCTCACGGGCCAGCACCAGCCCCACGCCCTCTGGCGAGCGAGGAGGAAGCCACTTCTTCGCGTGGTCTTGGCCGCTGATGGCATCAATCCAGTCGGGGGGGAGGCCTCGGCCGTTGTCGCGGATGGTGATCTCGCTGGTGTCGCCGGAGGCCTCCAGGGTGATGTCAATGCGGCCGCCATGCCCGGTGTATCGAAGCGCCATGGAGACGAGGTGGGTGATTCCACGCTCCAGCTTCTCGACGTCGATGATAGCGGGCGCTTGGCCCTCGCTTCCGTCGAGCCCGAGGCTGACACCCTTGCTCTGGGCGGCCGCGGCTGCATGATCGACGATGCCCTGGAGCATGCCTCGGAGGCTGCTCTCCTCCGTCTGGATTCGGAGCAGTCCGCTCTCAAGATGGCTGAGGTCCACCAGGTCGTCGCTGAGCCTCAGCACTCGGAGCGCGTTTCGTCGTACGGTCTCCAGGTACTCGATCTGGTTGGCTTGAAAATTTCCCACATCACCGCTGAGCATGCTGTCCAGTGGCGAGAGCATGAGCGTAAGCGGACCTCGGAGTCCCTCGACGATGCTGGAGTAGAAGCCTGTCTTGAGCCTGTCGATGTCCTTGAGCTCGTTCAACGACTCCCGCTCGGCGTCGAGCAGCTGCAGGCGTTCGTCCTCAATGCGTTGAAGGGACGACACACGCAGGTCCCGCAGGCGTGCCGCCCAGATCGCGGCACCCGATGCGATCAGCAGCACCTCGATGCTCACCGCGGATCCCTGATGCTGGGAGATGAAGGCTCCGGCCACCGCGGCCACCAGCAGGAGCGTTCGACTGATGCCCCAGCCAAAGAGCAGAGGCACACCCAGCGAGATGGCCATGGCGCTGAGGAGTGCATGGCTGGGCCACACCGCAGGTAGCGCCAGACCCAGGCCCACGCCGAGCAGGAGGCCTGTGCGATCGAGCTGGCTCAACATGAACGTCCGTAGGCCCCGACCAATGAGAAGCGTCAGGGCGCCTGCGGCCAGCATGACGATGGCCAGCCAGGCGGGTCCAGCGGCGAACGAGAGCGCAGCGGCCCCGCACACGACGGCTACAGCGGCCAGCAGTTGGACCGGGCGGATCGTGGACTCGCTAGGCATTGGAGGCGCTCGCTTTAGGGAGGTTCAGTCGGAGGATGTGCGGGTCCGCCTCTGTGGTGGTAATCCGAGCGCCAGCGCTGGCCAGCAGCGGCCAAGTGATGCTCTCCTTGTAGGCCGAGACCAGCTGAGCCGCATCGGCACTCTCGTAGCGCAGCTCGATGACCGCATCCTCTCCCGAGCGGTAGACCTCCATCGCGCACGCACTCCCCAATGGACCTCGGTCGGCCATGCTCATGAGGTGATGCACGAGAGCCAGAGGCTCGATGGATGTTGAGAGTCCGCTGCCGAGGACCCCGCTGATGGGGGCCCCTCCCTGGTAAACGATCAGCTGACGGACCATCTCGATGATGTCGTCGAGCGGCTCAGGGGGGTCTCGATGGCCTTCGTTCGTTGGATGCGTCGTCGCCCGGTCATAGGCGCGATCGACCAGCGCCGTCAGCAAAGAGAGGCCACGTCGAGCATCTTCAATGCGAGGGTCGAGAGCGCCAACCTCCGCCAGGCGAGCGACCTCTCGCTCGAGGGTGACAGCCAGTCCTTCCGCAAAGGATGTCAGCGCGGCAGCCGACACTCGGCTTCGTCCATCCGTGAGGCCCGAAGAGAGCTGGTCGATGGCCGACGCAAGCATTGAGTTCTCGATGTCGAGGTCGTCGATGGCGGTCTCGAGGGCGACCTCTCGCTTGAGCATGGCCTCCGCATCAGCGACGGCGGCGAGGACGGTCTCCGCATCCGGGTCGGAGGGAACCACGCGCACCACGCCCCACTCGTTGATGCCTGCCATCAGGGTGTCCCTGTCGTCGGTTCCTCCGATGAGGACGGTGCGGCCGGGGTGGGCACGCGCCGCCAGCTCGCGAAGGTCGTCCGCGGCGGGCGCCATAATCTCGCGTGCTGTCACCAAGAGCACGGCCGGCCCGCGAAGCGAGCCTGCGTGGGCAAGCGCTTGCGTCTGGATCTGGGCGCGGTGACCGAGACGCTCGACCAAGACGGCGGCCACCCGAGCGCGCGCCTCGGGCGAGAGCCATATCTGCAGCGGCACGGTGAAGCTGCTCAAGAGCTGGCCCAGTGAGCTCATGATGCACCTGCCCTGAGCCACATCTGAGCGATGGTTCCTCGTGGTTCATTGTCGAGGAGCGCCAGCTGGCCTCCGTGAAGCTCCGCCACCTGCTGGCAGAGGCTGAGACCGAGTCCGTTGGACTGGGGGGTAAACCCAGAGACGAAGGGCTTCGTCGCCTGCTGAATGATGTCGGGGTCTATGCCGTGGCCGGTATCGATGACCTCGACGGCGACCATCTCACCGGTGGTCTTTCGAACACGGACTTGAATGGGCTCACCCTCTGCTGACGCCTGCTGGGCATTCCGGAGCAGGCAGAGGAGGGCCTGACGCGTCGGGTCGACCCTTACATGGATGACCTCGACGTTGGGGTCAATCTCAACGTGGACGGGGCAGCTGGCCTCACCGGCTTCGTCGACCAGCAGCCTCACGGTATCGCTGATGATCTTTCGTGTGCCGATCGTTTCTGCCGCCGCTGACTCGAGACCACCCGCTATCCGTGTCAGATCCTCTCGGAGCGTCTGGGCTCGTGAGAGCGAAGTCTTTGCTTCATGCGCAGGATCAATGCCGGCGAGACCCGGCGCGGCGGCGAGCAGCAGGTGCTCGGCTTCCTCGGCGACAGCGACGCCCATCCATGCGGCCACATTGAGCCACGACTCAGCTCGGATTGTCCCCTGCAGAAGCTTTAAATGACCGATCTCAGAGGTGTGATCGTCGTGAAGATGATGGAGTCGCTCAACGATGAGTTGCATGGTCTTGCGTCGCTCGCAGACGGCGAGGCCCTCCGCCACCAGCCTTCGCAGGCTGGAGGGGTCCCACGGCTTGAGCACAAATTGGTCGACCTTGCCTTGATTGATGGCGGCGACGATGGGGTCGACGTCCGAGTAGGCGGTGAGGACCATTCGATAGAGGTCGGGGTGCGACGCGGACACGGTCTGGAGGAGCTGTACGCCGGTCATTTCCGGCATTCTTTGGTCGGTGATGACCAGGTCGATCGACGAATCCGAATTCAGAATGCTCAGCGCCTCGACGCCTCCTTGGGCTGTCGTGACATCCCACTCATCGTCCAGGAGCGCCTCGAGAACGGCCAAGACCTCAAATTCGTCGTCGACGATGAGCACACGTCTACACGAGGGCGCGGTGAGGCCCAGGTCGGTGAGCAGGTCTTGAATGGGTCTGGGTTCCACGGTGCAGCCGTACCGAGAGAATAGCGTACTGCTCTCGTGCGCGCGCGCAAGGGGTGCCTTTTCTTGTCCTGCAGGGTTAGGGTTCGCGGAACCTCGGGGAGATCCCATGCCCGATCGTGCTTTTTTCTGCGTGATACCTGCCGAACGTGCTTCCGCTTCGGCAGCCATCCTGTCCGCCGGCGGCATTCCCGTCCTGGACTTTACCTGCAGCCCTACCGCGCCTGTTCCCGATGGGGCGTGGGTGCGTGTGAGCAACCGCCGAAATGTACCGGGCCAAGGGCCGGTCATCTTGGCAGGCAACCACAAGGCACCGGTGCGAAACCGTGAAACTTGGCTGGAGCTCACGGAGGCTCGAGCGCTTCCGGCCGGCTTCGCAGGAGCGGTGGTTCGAGGAAATGAGGTCGGAGGACTCTGTGGGAGCGCGGCCGGCATGGCCTTGCTCGCGCAGATGGGCAGGGATCAGCGGGTTATCGTCGACGCCGCGCTTGGCCCAGAGGAAACGGCTGCGGCCTTTGCAGCAGGGGCCGAGGGCGTCGTTCTCTCGGAGCTCCTCTGGTGTCTTCCCGAGCTCGACCTACCTGCGGCTCTCCGAGATCGACTGAGCCGATCGGAAGCAGGCGCGTTCCATGTTGTGAATGGGTTCCAGATTCTGGCCTCCCCGCTGGCGCCGGTGCTGCGGCGCTTGCTCGATGGTGAGGGGTTCTGGCCGCTCGCGAAGGACTGGCTCACTGTCGCGAATCCTGCGGAGTCTGCGTGGCCGGCCGGACCGGGCGCGATGCGGGCAACGGCGATGGTGGGCCAGTACGGCTCGATCGCAGGCGTCCTCGGCGCCTACGCGGCTGCGGGCACCCGCGATGTTGCCCCTGCCGTCGAGCGTCCCGCTTCAGGGCCGGTGGCGTTGGCTCCCAGTAAAGTTGGCGAAGAGCCGGTTGCCATTATCGGGCTGGGCTGTCGGCTACCGGGTGCGCTCAGTGTTCCCGAGTACTGGGACAACCTGGTCCAGGGCAAGAGTGCGATCGTCGAGGTTCCTCAATCTCGCTGGGACTGGCGACTCTTCTGGGATGAGGACAAGTCCGTTCCCGACAAGACCTACGCCAAGATTGGTGGCTTCCTACAGGACTTCAAGTTCAACTCTCGATCGTTCCGGATCCCGCCCAATGTGGCCAAGCAGGTGGCGATCGTCCAGCAGATCACCCTCGAGAGTGTGGGAGAGGCGCTCGATGACGCGGGCTACGGAAAGGATCGGGACTTTGACCGCACCCGCGTGGGCGTCATCCTTGGAAACTCGATGGGGGGCGAGGTCACGGATGACTACGTGGTTCGTACGCGTGTCCCTGCCTTCAAGGAGGCCCTAAAGCGCCTTCCGGAGTTCTCTAGCCTTGATGCGCAGACTCAGGGCGCGATTCTCGATGGCTTCGAGCAAGGCATCAAGGGTGACCTCCCCGTCATCAACGAAGACTCGATGCCCGGAGAGCTGTCCAACGTCATCGCGGGCCGGGTCGCGAATGCGTTTGATCTCTGTGGCCCGAACTTCACCGTGGACGCTGCCTGCGCGAGCTCCATGGCGGCCATTCAATCCGCGGTAAAGGCCCTTCAGAGCGGTGATATCGATATGTGTGTCACCGGTGGAGCGGACCGTTCCATGGGCGTGCCCACCTACACGAAGTTCTGCAAGATTGGCGCTCTGTCACCGAACCACTCGGCCCCCTTTGACGAGCGAGCGAATGGCTTCGTGATGGGGGAAGGCGCAGGAGTCATGGTGCTCAAGCGCCTCAGCGATGCCAAGCGAGACGGGGATCGGATCTACGCGGTGATTCGTGGCATCGGGGCGTCCAGCGACGGCAAGGGTAAGGGAATCACAGCCCCCAACCCGAGAGGCCAACAGCTGGCGCTTCGTCGCGCCTACGAAGGCGCGGGTATCGACCCGTCTGACGTCGACCTCTACGAGTGCCACGGCACCTCGACGGTGGTGGGCGATAAGGTGGAGGTGGAGAGCCTCACCGAAGTCATCGGTTCGGGACGTCGAGGCGATCGAGGGCCCATTCGGATTGGCTCGGTCAAGTCGAACATTGGACACCTCAAGTCAGCCGCCGGTGC
>CAZKOI010000024.1:13083-16916 GCA_964554315.1 uncultured Enterobacterales bacterium
GCCCTGCCTGCTCCGCCCGCCGCAGCGCCAGCGTTGCCGCCACCGGCGCTCGCTGACCAGCCACTCCCGCCGACCGTGTGGGGTCTCAGCGCGATGGACAAAGAAGGGCTAATTGATGCGCTTGAGCGTCAAGCGACCGGTCCCTTTGATCCCTCTGCGCCGGTCCGCATCGCGGCGGCAGCCGGGGATGTTGAGACCAAGGCTTCTCAGGTTGAGCGAGCCCTAAAGGTGCTCCGAAAGGACGGCCCGGTAGAGATGCTGCGGGGGCGTGGCATCTATGTTGAAGACACCCCGGCCGACGGAAAGGTGGCCTTCCTCTTCACCGGCCAAGGGTCGCAGTACATCGACATGTGCCTCGACCTCGCGGCCCAGTATCCCGTTGTCCAGGCAACCTTCGACGAAGCGAACGAGGTGATGACCAAGGAGCTGGGCCGCCCGCTCACGGACTTCATTCGGCGTGATCCGAGCATCCCGGAGGAGGATCAGTTTGAGCGCCTCCGAGACACTGAGATTTCTCAGCCTGCGACGCTCACGGTCGACATCGCGATCATGCGCTTGCTGGCGGCCCATGGCGTGATGCCCGACATGGTGGCTGGACACTCTCTGGGCGAGTACGCCGCCGCTGTTGCGGCCGGAATTCTCAGCTTCAAGGATGCCCTTGTTGCGGTCAGCGCTCGCGGCCGTGAGATGGCCGGTGTACAGATTGAGGACAAGGGTCGCATGGCCGGCATTGCTGCCAATGTCGACGTCGTGCAAGAAGTCCTGGCTGAGATACCAGGGTACGTCGTCCCGGCGAACAAGAACTGCTCGACGCAGACTGTTATCGCCGGTGCATCGGGGCCCGTAGAGGCGGCCATCGAGGCCTTCGTCTCTCGTGGAATCACGGTCTACCCGCTCCCCGTGAGCCACGCCTTCCACTCCACGATTGTGGCGCCGGCATCGGCGCCGCTCAGGAAGGTGCTTGAGCGTCTTGATGTGCAGCCCCCTAAGCGTCCCATCACCACCAACGTCACAAGCCGGTACTACCCGACGGGAGAAGGCGCGCGGGAGCAGATCATCGACACGCTCGCTCAACAGGTTGCGGCACCCGTGGAGTGGATTGCTCAGATTGAGCGCATGTACGCCGACGGTGCCCGCATCTTTGTGGAGTGTGGACCCAAGCGTGCGCTGTCCGGCTTTGTCGCATCGATCCTCAAGCGTCGACCGCATCGGGCGATCTACACCAACCATCCCAAGCGAGGTGGCCTCGCCAGCTTTCAAGACGCCCTCGCTGCGCTCACCACGCTGGGCTTTGACGTGAAGGCGGAGCCGACCTCGGAGGTTCCTGATCTGTTCGCAACGCCGGCGCCCCGGCTCGCGACCAGTGAGGCCATGCAGAAGTGGATCGCTGCACCTTCGCCGTCCTCAGCACCCACCGCTCCTCAGGCAACACCGTTCATCCTCAAGGCTGTCCTTGAGGTGGTGGCGGAGGCGACGGGCTATGGCGTCGAGGAGCTGACGCTCGATGACGAGCTCGAGGCTGACCTGGGCATCGACACCGTGAAGCAGGCCGAGGTGGTGGCGGTGGTCCGCGATCGGTTTCGGCTCGACCACGATCCTGGCTTTAGGCTGACGTCATACCGAACACTGCGCGACCTGGCGAACTATGCTGCACAGCGGCTCGGAGCGACACAGCCTGAGGCGATCAAGCAGGTGCTCGGTGACACCCAACCGATCGCCGATCGACGCCTTCCGGTCCTTGCGACCAGCGGGAGCGAGAGCGAGAGCGTTCTTCCGTCCGGCGCGCTCGCCGCTCTGGCGGAGGGTGCGGCGCGTGCGGGCCTGGGTCAGACCGACGCGACGCAATTCGCCGCCTCTATTCTCCCCGCAGTGCAGGGCTTGGTCCAGACCATGCTGGCTGCCCGCCCCGTTGCGGCGCCACCGACGCCGGCGCCCCGCCCGATGGCTGCACCGGTGAGCCCCTCGTCCGCGACCTCCGCGCCTCGTCTGATCTCCATTGTGTGCTCCGGAGCTTCCGTTGGGCTTCCGGGCGGCGAGGAGGTCTTTGCGGAGGACAATGTCGAGCGAATTCTGCGCGGAGAGGTGCGAATCCAATCGCTCAGCACGGACGTACAGGATGCCTTCTTGGCGAAGAATGTGGTTCGGCTTCACAAGGACGCCAAGACGGGACAAGGCACCTTCCAGCCGGTCGAGCGGCGCGAAGAGGTCATCCGCCTGGCGGGGGTGAAGTCACACTTCGATCTCGTCGAGCAGTACGGCGTTGATGCCGGCTGGGTTCGGGCCCTCGACATCACGACACAGCTCGCCTTCGCGGCCGGTATAGAGGCCCTTCGAGATGCCCAGATTCCGCTCGTTCAGACACACCACACGACTCGAAAGGGGAAGAAGGTGGCGACGGGATGGAAGCTGCCCGAGGAGATGCGCGCAGACACCGGCGTCATCTTCGCGTCCGCCTTCCCAGGGTACGACAAGTTCGCTCAGCTGATGAGGGGCAATGGCGATCTCGGCGAGGGACACTTTGATCGGCGCTTCCTCTTCCAGATTCTCAGCATGGGCCACTCGCAGTTTGCGCAGTACATAGGCGCGCAAGGGCCAAACGCTCAGGCGAACGCGGCATGTGCAAGCACGACTCAGGCCATTGCGATGGCCTCGGACTGGATCACGCTCGGCCGCTGTAAGCGCGTGGTCGTCGTCGGGGCGGATGACGTCACGGGCGACCACCTCATCGAGTGGATTGGTGCAGGTTTCTTGGCTACGGGGGCAGCCACAACGACGGCCGAGGTCGAGGAGGCAGCGCTTCCTTTTGATGCGCGTCGGCACGGCATGATCCTTGGAATGGGTGCAGCAGGGCTCGTGATTGAGTCAGAGTCGGAGACCACTCGGAGGGGCGTCGTCCCGCTGAGTCGCCTGCTCTCTAGCAGAATGGCGAACTCGGCCTTCCACGGCACCCGCCTGGCGCCCGATCACATCGCGGGCGAGATGGATGGCTTGATTGCAGAGGCGGTGGATCGAGCCGACGTGAGCCGAGAGACCTTTGCTCAGAGTGCGATGTTCATGAGCCACGAGACCTACACGCCGGCCAAGGGCGGCTCGGCTGCGGCAGAGATTGAGAGCCTGAGGCGAGCCTTCGGGCCCGCGGCCTCCAAGGTGGTCGTGACGAACACCAAGGGCTTCACGGGGCACCCGATGGGGGCCGGGATTGAGGACACCATCGTACTCAAGGCGCTTCAGTATGGCCGGGTTCCTCCGATTCCTCATCTCAAGGAACCCGATCCTGACTTGGGCGATCTCACCCTGAGCCCGGGGGGAGCGATGCCGCTCAGGTTCGGCATTCGCCTTGCCGCAGGCTTTGGATCGCAGCTGGCGCTGCTGGCCTGGGAAGGCCTTGCGCGCGGAGACCAGCGCATCGGGGACAGCGCGAAGTATGAGGCGTGGCTCAAGGCCGTCTCGGGTGAGTCTGCCCCCAGGATCTCGGTGGAAGAGCGGCACCTGAGGGTTCGCGGCTCTGAATACGCCGGCGATGTTGCCGATGATACCCCCGCTGCTGCCTCGAGCCCGGCAGCCCCTGCCCCTGCTCCCGCTGCGGCGCCTTCGGCCGTGGCTGTCGGTGGAGACGTGGACGTCCTGAGCGACCTCTTGGCCGTGATCTCGGAGAAGACAGGCTACGGGCTAGACGAACTGGAGGCGGACTACGAGCTTGAGGCCGACCTGGGCATCGACACGGTGAAGCAGGCGGAGATCTTTGGTCAGGTTCGAGAGCAGTACGGCCTCGCGCCAGACGAGAGCTTCCGGCTGGCGGACTACCCGACGATCGAGGCGCTCGCGGGCTGGCT
>CAZKOI010000024.1:17016-22364 GCA_964554315.1 uncultured Enterobacterales bacterium
ACGAGAGCTTCCGGCTGGCGGACTACCCGACGATCGAGGCGCTCGCGGGCTGGCTTCAGGCGCAGCTTGAGGCCTCGACCGCGCCCGCCGCGGCGTCGGACCCGCCGTCGTCTCCATCGGTGTCACCGCCCTCGGAGGAAGGCTCGTCCAGCCATGAGGCACAGCCGACCCCGTCCGGGGCGGTCGATGAGCCCGATCCGAACCTTCTGTCGGGAGGCGAGCTTCCGGCGAGCTTCCGAATTCGTCGCCCGGTGTGGGTCAGTCGTCCGCCGTGGTCGATGGGCAGCATAAAGGGCCGTACGGTGGCTGTGCTCGGCAGGACGGCTCTCGCAGACGCCATCCGAGCGCGCGTCTTGGCCAAGGGGGGGCAGCTGGACGGGGAGCCCGACGCGGTCGTTGATGCGTCGGATGACGTCCTCGATAGTTTTGCCTTCGCCCAGACGCTCGACCAGCGGCGCCCGAAGGACTGGGTTGCTGCGCTTCACACAGGGGCCACGCCGGCCGATCTGCGTGCGGGTCGGGATGCCGGGGCTTGCGCTGGCTTCGCCAAGGCCATCGGCAGAGAGTGGGAGGAAACGCGCTCCCGAACGGTTAACGTCGAGCCGACGCTCGACCTCGACACGGCAGCATCCCTGGTGATCGAGGAGCTGGCTGTTGACGATGGGTCCGTGGAGATTCTCTGGACCAGCGAGGGTCGCCAGGCCCTCGAGCTGGCGGTTGTGCCTTTCCCCGAGCAGGGGCTCGCGACCGGCAAGGACGTGGTGGTTCTGACGGGCGGAACGCGAGGAATTACGGCAGAGGTTGCCGCAGCATTTGCTGAGCGTGGTCCGTGCAAGCTGGCCCTCCTGGCTCGCACGGCACCCGGTGAGCAGCCGTTTGATGAGGCCGCATCAAAGGCCGAAGCGAAGGCCGCCATTGAAGCGGCCGGAGAGCGGGCGACCCCGGCAGCGGTGCGTGCGCGCCTCGCGCCGCTGGTCCGAGCTGAAGAAGCGCGTCAGAACGTCGAGCGCATGAGAGCGCTTGGTGCTGAGGTGCACTTCTTCCAGGTGGATCTTGCCAGCGACGATGCCATTCGCGCCTGTCTTGAGCAGATTCGATCTGAGGTGGGCCCCATTGACGTCCTTGTTCACGGTGCGGGGGTCGAGGAGAGCCGACTGATTGCGGACAAAGACGCCGTCGCGTTCCACCGTGTCTTCGACGGTAAGGCGGTCGGAGGCCTCACGCTCGCCCGCGCGCTTGAGCCGTCCGCCACCTTGGTGTCCATGGGCTCGGTTGCCGGGCGCTTCGGCAATCCCGGCCAGGTCGACTACTCAGCGGCCAATGAAGCCATGGCCCAAGTCTGCATGGCTCGTCCTTCGTCTCTCCACGTGGACTGGACGGCGTGGGGTGACGTCGGTATGGCGGTCCGAGGCGGTATGGACAAGCTGCTGGATGCGCGCGGCGTCGAGATGCTGCCCGCTGGGCCCGGCGCGAGGCTTGTTGTGGACATGGTGGCGTCGGGCCTCTCAGGCGAGGTCATGGTCGCGGGTAAGCTCGGAGATTTCGGCATTTCTCCCGCGCACCCGCTCATCGATGGTGTGGAGATGGACGGAGATCGCCTCGTCGCCCGTCGATCCCTCAGCCTGGCATCCGATCCTTGGATTGTTGACCACGCGATTGACGGAAAGCCGGTTCTTCCGGGCGTTATCGGTCTGGAGATGATGGCCGCGGTGGCCATGATGGCCGATCCTGGGCACCGCTACGCCGGTGCCAAGGAGGTGACCTACAAGGCTCCCGTCAAGCTTCATGGAGAGACCGTCACCGACCTGATCGTGACCGCCACGCCTGTCGAAGAAGGCGTTCGCTGTACGCTGCAGTCTCAGCGCGAGACCCGGACCGGTCGGACGATCGACACCGACCACTTCTCGGCCGTCATCTGCTGGGACATGTCGGCGAGTGCGTCGCTTCCTCCGATGGGAATGCCCGATCACCCGGTCAGCCAGACCGAGATCTACCAGAGATTCTTCCATGGCCCTGCCTTCCAGGTCCTCGACAGCGCCTCTGCCGTCACCGCGGATGCGATGCTCTGTGAGGGTCGCGTCCAACACCTCGCCATCGCTGGCGGCTTGCTCACAGCACCGCTCGTGCTCGAGGCCGCATTCCAAGCGGCAGGCCTTCATCGCATGATGGTGGACGGGGTGATGGCGCTCCCAGAAGCCATCGACGCGGTGATCTTGGAGCAGCAGGTTCGCGACGATGAGCCGCTTCACCTCACCGTCCGTCGTGATGGCAAGGCCTACGATGTCGATGTGGTGGGCGAGAGCGGTCGAGTGATGGTCCTTCGCGGCTTCCGGATGGTCGAGGCCGGCCCGCTTCCTCCAGGGGGCGAGTTTGATCCGCCTAAGGGTGGCTTCACCCGTGCTGTGGTGGCTCGCGTCAAGTCCAGCAAGGCCCAAGCCAAGGCAGCGAAGGCCATGCTGACGGAGGCGGAGCGAGAGCGCCTGGCCGCCCGAGGGACGGCTCGACGCGTGGCCGACCGCACGCTTGGACGCGCTGCAGCCAAGGAGGCGATATCCAGGCTCACCGGAATCCCGCCCTTGGATTTCGAGATCGACAACCTCGAGTCGGGGGAGCCTGTAGCACGCCACCTAGAGGGCTTGCCTATGCCTCACGTCAGCATCTCCCACCGAGATGGGCAGGCCGTCGCCGTGGCCACGCCTCAAGGTCGAGCCGGAATCGACCTTGAGCTGGTGGAGGCTCGCGCGCCATCCTTTGCGGAGACATGGTTCAGGCCCAATGAGCAGCGAATCTCCGGGGGTGATCCCCGCATGGAGAGTCAGGTCTGGGCCATCAAGGAGGCCGTCCTCAAGGTCTTGGGGACCGGCATGAGGCTTGATCCGCGTGATGTCGAAGTGGTTGACGTCTCTGCAGGGCATGCCACTGTTCGCCTCTGGGGTGAGGCCGCCACCTGCCACGCAGCGCTGGGCGGGGGGGAGCTCACGATTGACGTTCAAGATGAGCAGTCGATGGTCATAGCCGTGGCTTGGATGGCGTCCTAAATGGCATGGGTTTGCAAGCTGCCGCAGGCAGCGGCATTATCGGGATGTGACAGTGCTTGAGAGACCAGACGGAGTCCGAATTGTGCGGGTCCAGAGTGTGGAAGAGGCAGAGCGCTACCGCGCGAGCTTTGCGGGGGCGTACCAGGACATCTTTTCGGAGCCCCCCTACAACGAGCGCTTCTTTCCCTCTGAGGCGCAAGGCATCCTCAACCGCTACCTCCAGACGCCCGAGAATGTGTGCCTCTTGGCCATTCGAGGACGCTCGAAGGTCGTGGGTTTTGGCATCGGTGTTCCAGCGGCGTCCAAGCCCGACATCGCCCGAGACCTTCGTGGACTGCTCCCCGTCAACCACACCTATTACCTGGCCGAGCTGGGTGTGCTCGAGTCGGCTCGAGGACGGGGACTGGGCCGCGAGCTGGTGAACAAGCGCCTCGAGCTGATAGAGCACAAGGTCTTTACCCATGTCGTGCTGCGTGTGAGCGCGGTGAAGAACCGCTCCTACAACATGTACATCGACATGGGCTTCGATGACATCGGCGTCTACACGGAGGTGCACTCGAGGAGAATCGATGGGCGGGTCAGCACGGATCGCAGACTCTTCCTCTCCCGTCTGCTGAGCCCTCGAGATAGCGCCAACCTCACCGATGATGGCGAGCCGGAGCCGTTCGGCACAAGCTCCTGAGCGCGACTACTCCTCGGGCTCGGCGACGGGGTCAGGCTCGACGAGGATCTCCTCCGGCGGTACCTCTTCTTCGCCTTCCTGTCGGGCAGCGGCCGGCACGGGGAACTCCCCTCGCTCATCCGTGTTCCAGTGCTGCCGGAGGTCCCAGAGCGCCCGATCCCAGCGGGCAAGCATGGGAGGGATGGCAAACGGCACCAGCAGCGGCCGCTCCACGGCAGCCTCCATGGTCTGCAGTATGGCCTCCAGGTCGACGGCGTCCCGGGTGTACAACCCGAGGGCCGGTCCATGCTTGTCACGATGGAGCAGTGCGACCGCGTCAACCTGATCGAGGACCGCAGGAATTCCCCAGGGCTGGAAGTAGCGGTTGGGTCGCCCGGCGGCTCTGAACCCGGTGAGGAAAAAGAGCGCTCGAGCGAGGTCCTCACCATAGAGGCTGGGGGGATTGTCCGCGTCGTCCGCCAGCGGCGGAATGAGGGGGCTCTCATGGATCATCGCAGCGGGAGACTCGGGAGGCGCTGTGATGCGCAGGAAGACGTCGGCCCCGGCCTGCGCTGCAGCGTCAATCTCTTCGGCTGACTCCACCGCTTTGTGCCACCTCACACGCCACTCGCGCAGCGAGCCGCCGGGTCGTGCGACCGTGTGGTGCTCGATCCCTGACGCCCCCTCGGGCACTTCGTGGGGGTGGCCTTCCTCGCAGTAGGCGATCAGGTGGCCATCGCCCAGCAGGAGCTTCAAGAGGGCCGTCATGCTGATGGGGCTGTGTGCCAGACCTCGCCGCGCGTCGCGAGCACGGTCGTCCGTGAAGGCGGCGCCGGACAAGATGAGCCGGTGGACCTCCGTGGCCTCGGGGCCGCTCTCCATGGCCTCGTACTCCACCCAGCGCTCTCGGCCACGGCAAAGTCGCCCCGGTGAGGCAGGGTTGAAAGACTCGGAGACGTAGCCAAGTGCTTGAATCATCAGGCCGCCTATCCAGCCAGCCCGACAGCCACAAGCGGGTGACACCAAGCGGCCGTCAGTTGCAGGCCACTGTCCGCGTGCTATCCCTCCGCCACCGCGACCTTGAGAGAGAGACCGTGACCGATAATTTCTACATCACCACGCCCATCTATTACGTGAATGACAAGCCTCACCTGGGGCATGCGTACACCACCATCGCAGCCGATGTGGTCACGCGATGGCACCGGTTGAATGGTCGTCCGGCCTACTTTCTCACAGGGACCGACGAGCATGGCCAGAAGGTCTACGAGGCCGCGGCCAAGCGCGGCATCTCACCGCAGGCTCATGTCGATGAGCTCTGCGAGCCGTTTAAGGCGCTCTGGGTGGCCCTCGGCATCCAGCATGACGACTTCATTCGGACTACGGAAGATCGACACACTCAGGTGGTCCAAGATGTCCTTCAGCGGCTCTTTGACGAGGGCGACATCTACACCGCCGACTACGAGGGGTGGTACTCCACCTCTGCGGAGCGGTTCTGGACCGAGAAGGATCTGGTGGATGGCAAGTGTCCGGACACCGGTACCAAGGTGGAGTGGATCAAGGAGAAGAACTACTTCTTCCGGATGTCGAAGTATGCCGATCAGCTGAGGGCCTATATCGACGACAACCCAGGATTTCTGCGTCCGGCATCA
>CAZKOI010000025.1:0-21766 GCA_964554315.1 uncultured Enterobacterales bacterium
CGGCGTGGACGTGCGCCTCCGGGCCAGCAGCGACCAAGACCAAGTCGCCCACCTCAACGTCAGGGATCATCGCTCGGTAGGCTTCCTCCACCTTGGACAGCGGGCCCGTCCAGCCCTCTGACGTGACCTTGCCCCAGAGGAGGCCACCCAGGCGGTATCGCTTCACGAACTCGGTCCAGCCGTCAATGACCTTGCGACTCGTGCTCTCGGCCGCGCCCTTGACCACCATGGCCTTGACGATGCCGCCGGCCTCGACGGCGCCCGCGACCACCTGGAACGCGGTTCCGGACCAGTCCAGTGTGGCGTGCTCCATGGCGAAGCGCATGTCGGGGGCATCGCGACCAAATCGCGCCATGGCCTCGTGGTAGGTGATGGTCGGAATCTCACCGACGTCCACGCCGATGACCTCGGACCACACGTGGCGCGTCAAGCCATTGGCGATCTCGATGATGAGATCGCGCGTGCAGAAGCTCATCTCGACATCGATCTGGGTGAACTCGGGCTGACGGTCGGCCCGGAGGTCCTCGTCTCGGAAGCACTTCACGATCTGGAAGTAGCGGTCCATTCCCGAGACCATCAGCAGCTGCTTGAAGATCTGCGGGCTCTGAGGGAGGGCATACCAGTGGCCCGCGTGGACCCGGCTCGGGACCAAGTAGTCGCGCGCACCCTCGGGGGTGGAGCGGTTCAAGATGGGGGTCTCGACCTCGCAGAAGCCCTGCGCGTCCATGTATGAGCGCGTCGCGAGGGCGGCCTTGTGGCGCAGCATGAGCGCGTTCTGCAGCGGTGGTCGACGCAGATCCAGGTAGCGGTATTTGAGGCGAACCTCCTCGGAGGCCGAGGCCTCGTCGCTGATCTGGAAGGGAAGTGGCTTGGTGGAGCTGAGCAGGCGAACCCGGCGGGCCAAGACCTCGATCTCCCCGGTCTCCATCCTGGCGTTCACCGCCCCGTCGGCTCGCGGGTGCACCTCGCCCTCCACCTCGAGAACGTACTCCAGTCGGGCTGCCTTGGCGTCGGTCCAGGCCGCCTCTCCGCAGCGCTCATCGAGGGTGATCTGCACGGTGCCAGAGCGGTCCCTGAGGAGCAGGAACATCACCCCGCCCTTGTCGCGGATGGAGTCTACCCATCCTTGGAGAATGACGGTTTGTCCTGCGTGGTCGCGGCGAAGCGCTCCAGCAGTGTGGGTTCGGCGGGCGATGGTCTCCATCTCGGTCTCCTCTGAGCGGTCCCCGCATAATCCAAAACGAAAGTCGACGCCGCTGGTTATGGTCGTCTCGACAAAAGAGGAGGCCTCGATGAAGGTGTTTGTTACCGGCGGGAATGGGTTCATCGGTAGTCGGGTGGTTCGGCGGCTCCATGAGGACGGGCACACCGTTCGCTGCTTGGTCCGCGCGACCAGCAAGACTCACCGAATCGACAGCGTGCCCTTTGAGCCCCACATCGGCGACGTGCGAGACGTTGACTCCCTTGTTTCGGGAATGGAGGGCTGCGACGGCGTGATCCACCTGGCCAGCATCAGCTCCTGGGAGCAAATCCGGTCGCCGATCATGCGAACCGTCGTGATTGACGGAACACGCCATGTGCTCGAGGCCGCTCAACGCTCCGGCGGCCTGAGGACGGTGTTTGTGTCGAGCTGTGCGGCGATAAATGGCACACGTCAGCCCGAAGTGATGACCGAGTCTACGCCGTTTACGCTCGACCCAAAGACCTACATTTATGCGGGTGCAAAGCACGAGGCCGAGGGTATCTGTGCGGAGTTTGCCCGAGACGGCTTGCCTGTGATTACGGTGAACCCCTGTGAGGTCTATGGGCCCGAGGATGAGGACCTCATCACGGCGAGCTACCTGCTCGATGCGCTGAAGGACTGGCCCGTGCTCTCGCTTCATGGCGGCACCGCGGTGGCTCACGTGGACGACATTGCGGCGGGGATCATCGCTGCACTCCAGCGGGGTCGGGCGGGCGAGCGCTACATCTTGGGCGGCGAGAATCTCCACGTCCGAGAAGTCATGGAGAAGACGCTCCGTGCGGGTGGCCAGGAGGGAAAGCGGATTGTGCAGCTCCCCAACAGCGTGGTGAAGGGGGTGGTCAGAGGACTCGCAGCGCTCCGGCTGCCCACCCCGGTCATCCCTGATCTCGTGGACTACGGGTCGCTGTTTTGGTTTGTGGACTGCACCAAGGCTCGGGATGAGCTTGGCTACACCTTCAGGTCGGCGGACGAGACCATTCAGGACGTGGTGGACTGGCTGATCGCCGAGGGCATGGCGCCCCAGCGCTAGGCTCGGCGCCACTGGCCGGGCTGGAGCCCTTCGAGGGTGTAAGGACCGACCGCGTACCGAATGAGGCGGAGGCAGGGGTGACCCACGGCTGCGGTCATGCGCCGGACTTGGCGGTTCATGCCTTCTGAAATCTGGATGTCGATCCACGCGGTCGGCACGCTCTTCCTGAAGCGAACAGGGGGATCGCGCGGCCACACATTGGGGGGCTCGATTCGCTCTACCCGAGCGGGTCGGGTGCGTCCTCCCTTGATGTCGACCCCGGTTCTCAGCTCTTCGAGGGCCGCCTCGGCCGGGATGCGCTCGACCTGCACCCAGTACCCTTTGAACTTTTGGGTGCTGGGGTGAGCGAGGCGATGCTGCAGTCGGCCATCGTCGGTCAGCACCAGCAGGCCCTCGCTGTCTCGATCAAGCCGCCCGGCGGCATACACCTCGGGGACATCGACCAGATCGCGCAAGCACCGTCGGCCCTCGGGGTCGGTGAAGGTGCTCAACACGTCGTAGGGCTTGTTGAGCAGAATAACCGTCGACACTAGTCCACTTCGTTGTCGTCCTCGGCGCTCGAGCAGCCGGGGTCTTCGGCGTCAGTCTCGCCGTCAAAGTCGTTGTCGATGCCGTCGTTGCAGGCCGGGCCGTCGGGGTCGGTGCCGTCGTCCTCGAGGAGGACGACCACCGACGTGCAGATGGGGTCCTCAAGGTCGGTCCAGCCATCGCCGTCGTTATCCTCGCCGTCGTTGCACTCGGTTGACGGATCGGTCTCGTCGTCGTCGGTGGCGGACTCGCACCCCGGATCGTCCGCGTCGATGACGCCGTCGCCGTCGTTGTCGATGCCGTCGTTGCAGGCGTCCGCCCCGAGGCCGCCGTCCTCGGTCAGGTCGAGCTCAGAGGTGCAGTCTGGGTCCTCGAGGTCCACCCATCCGTCGCCGTCGTTGTCTTCACCATCTTCGCAGTCTGCGATGTGCGCCTCGTCCCCGTCGAAGGGGTTCGAGCAGCCCGGATCGGCGGCGTCGGTCAGGCCGTCGGTGTCGTCGTCGAAGCCATTGTTGCAGCTGAACATGAACATGAAGCCCGACTCCTCGGCTCCCACCACACAGTCGGGGTCATCGCCGTCGACCCAGCCGTCGCCGTCGTTGTCGATGCCATCCATGCAGTTCACGTCGGGGCCCAGACCCTCGTCTTCCCCGTCGTCCCAGGGAGCGAGACACTCGGCGTCCTCCGCATCGATGTCGCCGTCGCCGTCGTTGTCCTCGCCGTCGTTGCACTCGAAGCGGGTGTCGAATCCACCGACTTCGATCCCGTCGGTCAGGCAGTCGAGGTCGTCTGCGTCCGTCCAGCCGTCGTCGTCCTCATCGGTTCCGTTCTCACACTCATCCGCGTCGAAGTCTTCGACCTCATCCCAGGCGCTGTCGCAGGAAGGGTCCGCTACATCGAGGGTGAAGCTACCGTCGTTGTCGATGCCGTCGTTGCACTCCGTGTCGCCGAAGCCCGCCTCAAAGCTCCCGAGAATGCAGTCGGGGTCGTCCAGGTCAATCCAGCCGTCACCGTCGTCGTCGAGACCATCCTCGCAGGAGAAGGCCTCTTCGTTGTCGTCGATGGCCTCGGTGCAGTCGGGATCCTCCGCGTCGACCAGGCCGTCGATCTCATTGTCGATGCCGTCATTGCACTCGTGGGGACCGAAGCCGACCTCCTCAAGCCCGCCGTCGGCGCAGTCCGGGTCGTCGGCGTCTGTCCAGCCATCGCCGTCATCGTCATCGCCATCCTCACAGCTGGGCGCGCTGGTCTCGTTGTCGTCGAGCGCATTCGCGCAGTCCGGGTCGGAGGCATCGACGAGCAGATCACCCGCAGGGTCGTTGTTGATGCCATCGTTGCACTCGGTGTCACCAAAGCCGGCCTCCTCGGTTCCGCCTTCGGCGCAGTCGGGGTCGCTGGCGTCTTGCCAGCCGTCACCGTCATTGTCCAAGCCGTCGTTGCAGCCTGTCAGCGGCTCCCCGGTCTCGTACAGATCGGTCGCGCTCTCGCAGCCCAGGTCATCAGCATCGATGTAGCCGTCGCCGTCGTCGTCTGCGAGGTTGTTGCAGGGGTACAGCGAGCCGCCGGTGCTCTCTTCACTCGTGGGCGAGAAGCACTCGGGATCCGCCAGGTCGATCCAGCCGTCACCGTCGTCGTCCCGGCCGTTGACGCAGGTGCTGTTGTTCTCGTAGAGGTCATGTCCATCAAGACAGTGGAAGTCATCGTCGTCGATGAGGCCGTCGCCGTCATTGTCGATGCCGTCGTTGCACTCGGGGGCATCGTCGCCTTCGCTGAGGCCCGCCTCTTCCGTGCCCTCCACGCAGTCCGGGTCGTCGCCGTCTGTCCAGCCGTCGGCATCATCATCGACGCCGTTTTCACAGCCGAGGGCCTCGCCATCGACCGACGCGTCGACACACAGGGCGTCGGTGAAGTCGATGTAGCCGTCGCCGTCGTTGTCGATGCCGTCGTTGCACTCGGTGTCGCCGAAGCCGTCCTCCACAGCCGTGGTCTCGCAGTCGGGATCGTCCTCATCCACCCAGCCGTCGCCGTCGTTGTCCTCGCCGTCCTCGCAGGGCAGCGACTCATCCATGTCGTAGGCGTCCGTGCAGCCGGTGTCGGCCAGGTCGATCAGCCCGTCGCCGTCGTTGTCGATGCCGTCATTACAGGCCGTCGACCCAAAGCCAGACTCGTCCTCGCCGGCCGCGCAGTCGGGGTCCGCCATGTCGATGTAGCCGTCTTCGTCGTCGTCTTCGCCGTCGTCGCAGGAGCCTGCCTCGGAGTCGTCGGAGGCGTCATAGCACTCGGGGTCGAAGGCGTCGGTGAAGCCATCGCCGTCGTTGTCGAGACCGTCCGAGCACTCGGACACGTCCGCCCAGCTCCCCTCGTCGTCCCCGTCAGGATCGCCGTCACAGTCTGGGTCGGCGAGGTCGGTCCAGCCGTCGCCGTCGTCGTCCTCGCCGTTGTTGCACTTGTTGTTCTCGGTCAGGTCGAGCGCGTCGGCGCAGGCCGAGTCATCGCGATCGATGGCGCCGTCGCCGTCGTTATCGATGCCGTCGTTGCACTCGTAGGCTTCGTCGTATCCCGCCTCGGGGATGTCCTCGCCGCCGTACTCCCATGTGGCGCAGTCCGGATCGTCGATGTCGATCCAGCCGTCCATGTCGTTGTCTTCGAGATCGTTGCACTGAGGGGTCGGGGAGACCTCGGAATCCGTGGCTAGGGTGCAGTCGCTGTCCTCGCTGTCGATGTCACCGTCGCCGTCGCCGTCGGCGCCGTCATTGCAGTCGAGGTCATCGCGGAGACCCGTCTCTTCCGTGCCGCCCTCGACGCAGTCGGGGTCATACGCGAGGCCCTCAGGGTCGCCGGACTGGTAGCCGTCAATCCACCCGTCGCCGTCGTTGTCGATGCCGTCGTTGCAGCCGTGAGTCTCGATGCCCTCGGCGTCGCCCAGGCCGCTCTCGCATTGCTCATCCTCGGCGTCGATGGCACCATCGCCGTCGTTGTCGATGCCGTCGTTGCACTCGGTGCTGCTGGTGGCGTTCTCTTCGTAGCCCTCGCCGTCAGCGCAGTCTGGGTCGTCCTCGCCCAGCCAGCCGTCGCCGTCGTTGTCGACGCCGTTGTCGCAGAGGGGTCGCTCCTCGTCGCTGAGCACCCTGAGCGAGATGCTGACTTCTTGCACCGTGCCGTCGAAGGTCAGCGGCCCCAGGTTGTCGACACTCCTGACGGTGATGTCGCCCGGGGCAAAGCGCCCGCGCCCGACCGCAGAGACCAGCCCGTCCACCATGATCTCGAACGCAGAGGTGTTGGAGCCGGGTCGGAGCTCGACCACCGGCAGTGCACCTTCGTCGCCCGATGTGGGGTCCACGTTGATGATGAGGTCGTCGTCGCCGTCACCATCGTGGTCCTCGATGTCCATCCAGTCGCTGATGAGCGTGCTCTCCGCGGTGTACGGCACCTCATGGAGCAGCACGACCTTCAGTTCTTCGGAGGCATCGATGACTGCGGCTGCGTCGGCATCAAAGCTCAGCAGGATGGCATCGGTGACGGGAGGCTTCTCGTCCTCGGCAGCACAGCCGAGCGCCAAAGCAAACAAGATCGATGAGGGGAGGTTTAGACGCGTCATGGGAGACTCACCAGGATGTCGCCGCTGGGGCTGGTAGGAGCCGGTGCAGAGCCACCGCTGGAGGCGCTCGCCGCCATTACGGCAGCGCTTGCGGCCACAACAGAGCCCACCGAGGTGTAGAACAGCCAGTGCTTGTAGAAGGGCGTGGCCTCTGTGAGCACGGAGGGAGCGGCGCCATCCTTGGGTCGCAGGCGTGCTCTGTAGTGAGCCGACCCCTTCCGCGGGACCTCCACCGTCTGATCGATCGTCTTCATCCCAGGCGCCGATACAATGACATGGTAGCGCCCCCTCTCGACCCGTCCGATCTTGTACGCGGGTGCCGGTCCGAGTCCCATGCCTTGCAGGGTGAGCGTCGAGTCCACATTCCCCGTACGCAGACCCAGTGAGGCGCCGGACTTGGGCAGTCGAGCCTCCACCTCTCCCTTGGATCCATCCGAGGTGTCGATGCGACGGAACACCGACGCGTAGCCCTTCTTCTTGAGCTGGACGGTGTGCTCACCGCTCTCCACACCCTCGAGCGCCAAGGGCGTGAGCCCGACCGGCTCACCGTCCAAGAGGACCGTCGCCCCGCTCGGACGCGAGAGAACGCTGACCAAGCCCGCGGAGCTCTGCATCTTCGAGGTGATCAGGAGGTTGGTCCCTGCGACAAACTTGAAGCTACCCTTCTCGGTCTCGTGGCCGGTGGCCGTCAGCGTGTAGTTGTAGGTGCGATCGTCCAGGTCCTTCAAGCGCACCGGAGTCGTCCACTCTTCCTTCGAGCCTGCGATGGTCAGCGTGGCACCGGAGGGCTCGACCAAGAACTCCACTGATCCCTTGCCCGGAAACAGTCTTGCGCTGACCGTGGTGGCCTGGTCGGGCCGAATGTGAATCTTGCGAACGAAGGGCTCGAAGCCATCCTTGAGCACCCGGATCGTGTAGGTGCCCTCCTCCATGTACTTGTTGAGCGGCGTCTGGCCGATCTTTTCCAGGCCAACGTACACGGTGGCCTCACCCTTGTCGGTGGTCACCTTGAGGATGCCGTTCGCATCCTCCGCCTTGGCCTGGCCCGTGAACACCATCAGCAGGATGGCGGTGAGCGATAGCAGTCGATTGATGGCTTTTCTTGTCATGGGCACGTCGCCCCTCCGATGATGGGGAGGGTAGCAGAGGTCGCGCGCGTACGCGAGAGGCTTTGGCTATCCCGCGACTCGAGCGTCGCCTTTGCGTCGGGTGGTGCCCGTGCTGTCGAGCCACTCCAGGAGCGGAATCGCTGTCCTTCGGCTCAAGCCCGTCATGGACTTGAAGTCGGCGGGAGTGAGTTGGTCGTGCTCCGAGAGGAAGGTCCGCACTTGCTGCTCAAGCGCCTCAAGTTTTGCTGTCGCAACGACGCGATCCGCCACCCGTGTCGCGGCGCCTTGGTCGAGAATGAGTTGGGTCATGCCTCCCGTTCCGGCGATCATCTCCGTGAAGGACAGCCCCTCGAGACCGGCGGCATCCAGCGCCGCCACCATCGCGGCCCTCTGAGCCTCGTCCTCGGGAGTCAGAACAATGGCGAACGTTGCCAGACGAACAGCGGGTCCTTGCACTTGGAGCGTTCCCTCGGCCACCATCCGGTCCAGGAGCGCGTCGAAGCTCCGAGCGGACAGGCCCGCCGTCGCCCCCGCCAGAAGCGCTCGCCGGGGTGCGCCGGGGCTCAGGGGTTGCTCGGCGTGCCAACGGGCCAGGTGGTCCGCCACGCTCGCCTGCAGCGCATCGACATGGTCGGCGTGCACGACCTTTTCGGCCAAGGTGATGCCCCCATTGATGCCCCTCAGGCGGACCTGGGCGGGGGTCAGACCTTCGGCTCCGGCCCGGTGCAGCATGCGCGAACGATCGCCCGTCGCCAAACTACGGAGGTCGTCTTCGAACACGCCGTGGTGCTTGCGCCTCGCCCGCTTGGACCAGGGGTCGAGCACGGTTCCGCCGCCCAGAGTCTGGAGCGGCGACTCTCTGCGGATGATGAAGCGGTCGCCCGGGAGCGCCACGATCGGCATCTCGGTGCGAAGCTGGACGAATTGACGCTGGCCCGGCTCGAGCGAGTCGGCGCCGATTGGATCGGCGACGGCCAGCACCTCCGCCGTACCGATCAGCAGCCGCACATGCTGTCCAGACGGAATCCGAGGTGCCTGGTCAAGCATGGTCACCTGCACGTCGATGACGGAGGCCGGCGTGAGCTCGGGATTGTCTACCACCACCATGCCGCGGGCCAGGTCGTCCCGCTCGACTCCGGCGAGGTTGGCCGCGACCCTGTGGCCCGAGGTGGCCTCGTCGACCTCGACGCCATGGACCTGGAGGCCGCGGATGCGCGAGCTCAGGCCGAGCGGCTGAATCCAGACCTGTGCACCGTCGGTCAGGGGGGCGCCGGATGCCGTACCTGTGACCACGGTACCAAAGCCTCGTCGCACGAATGCCCGGTCGATGGGCAGACGAAAGGCTCGGGCCTCGTCGCGGCTCCGGTCGGGATCATCCGCAATCTCTGCGATGGCGGTGCGAACGGCATCGAGTCCTCTCGGCTCCTCCCCGACGGCGGTCCGCAAGATCGGGGCGTTCTCGAGGAAGGTGCCAGCGACCGCATCTTGGACATCCATCTCCGCAAGCTCAACGGTCTCGTCGTCCACCAAGTCACACTTGGTCAGCACCACCAGGCCGTGAGACAAACCGAGCAGCGAGAGAATGGCCAGGTGCTCTGCTGTCTGGGGCATCACACCCTCGTTGGCGGCGACGACCAAGACCACAGCGTCGAGCCCTGACGCGCCCGCGATCATCGTGCGCACGAGCTTCTCGTGGCCAGGCACGTCGACGAAGGCTGCCGCTCGGTCTTCGCCTAGGCCCAGCTCCGTGAAGCCCAGCGCGATGGTAATGCCGCGTTCCTGTTCTTCGGGAAGGCGATCGAGGTTGACGCCGGTGAGCGCCCGAACGAGCGAGGTCTTGCCGTGATCGATGTGGCCTGCGGTGCCGATGACGAGGGGTCGCTTGGCCATTCGGCTAGCCCCGCGTGAGGCGGCGAAAGACTTCCTCGAGGTTGCTCTGCGCGCGGGTAAGCTCCACGATCACCAGGCCCTGCCGCGTCGCGAAGCGAAAGAGGTCGGCGCGGATGTCCCGGCTGGCGAGGATCTCGTAGGCCAGCTGGTCCAGGTGCTCACCCTCGATGCGCTTGACCTCCTGAACTCCCTCGACCTGAGACAGCGAGACGGTCAGTCCCCGCTTGTCCGGGTTCACATCGCCGGGCTCGAAGGTGACCTGTATCAGGAGTCCACCCTGCTCCTTCGCCGTGACCACATCCGTTCGTCCGTCGGCGACGATCCGACCCTGGTTGATGATCAGGACGCGATCGCAGGTGGCCTGTACCTCGCTGAGGATGTGGGTGGATAGGAGCACCGTCTTTCGGCGGCCGATCTCGCGAATCAGGTTGCGAATGTCGACGATTTGGTTGGGGTCGAGGCCTGTGGTCGGCTCATCAAGGATGAGGATGCTTGGGTCGTGCAGGAGCGCCTGGGCCAGGCCCACCCGCTGTCGGTATCCCTTGGAGAGCGCGCCCACCTTCTGGCTCATGCGTCCCGCGACGCCGCACTTGACCGCCACCCGCTCGATGGCCCGCGCGCGCTCCGCGGAGCCCAGACCTCGAATCTGCCCGATGTACTCCAGATAGCTGTGCACCGTCATGTCCGCGTAGATCGGGGCATTCTCCGGGAGATAGCCAATCTTCTGGCGCGCCTTCAGGGGGCTCGCGACGACATCGTGACCCTCGATGGTAGTGGTGCCAGCGGACGGCGCCATGAAACCGGTGAGGATTCGCATGGTGGTGGTCTTGCCCGCTCCGTTCGGACCCAAGAAGCCGACGACTTCCCCGTGGTCGACCTTGAAGTCAATCCCCCGCAGGGCGACATGGCTGCCGTAGGACTTGTGAAGATCCTGAACTGCGATGGCGGGCATGGGCGTGCTCCAGGCTGGAGAAAGACACCTAATCGTCCCTGGGCAAGTTGGCTCGCTATCCTGCATTGGGCTATCCGGGCCCACGTTGGAGGAGGGACTGCGAATGAGTCGCACTGAAGCCAAGCTCTTGAAGCACATCGCGCGCTGCAGCAAGGAGCATCGACTGCTCGAACCCGGTGACAAGGTCATGGCCTGCATGTCGGGAGGCAAGGATTCTTACGTCATGCTCCATCTGCTGCGAAAGCTGCAGGAGCGTGTCCCCTTCAGCTTTGACATCGTTGCGGTGAACCTCGACCAGGGTCACCCCGGATTTCCAGGGCACGTGCTCGAGCGCTACTTTCAAGAGCAGGGCTACGCCTACAAGATGATCACCAAAGACACCTACTCAATTGTCACGGAGAAGATCCCCGAGGGCAACACCTACTGCTCGCTCTGCTCGCGGCTTCGGCGAGGGATTCTTTACAACGCCGCGGTTGAGCTGGGCTGCACCAAGATCGCCCTCGGGCACCATCGAGACGACATCATTGAGACGTTGATGCTCAACCTCCTCTACTCCGGTCAGCTCAAGGCGATGCCCGTGCGCCTCCGAAGCCAGGACGAGCGAAACACGGTGATTCGTCCGCTGGCGTATTGTGCGGAGGAGGACGTCGCGGCCTACGCCGAGGAGATGGACTTCCCCATCATTCCGTGCGACCTGTGTGGCTCTCAGGACAACCTCCAGCGCCAGAAGGTCAAGCGACTCCTGACGGAACTCCACGAGGAGAACCCGAAGGTCAAGGGCAATATGATGGCCGCCATCCGAAACGTCAGCCCCAGCCACCTGATGGATCCGGCGCTTCGGACCTTGGCTGGACTCGACCCGGTGACGGGGCATCAGTAGGGCTCGGCCGCTCGAAACACCTGGCCATCGAGCACCCAAGCAGGGCTCCCCGGTGCGTGCCGGTACTGATTCAGTAGGGAAGGGGACAGCGTCAGTCGGTGTCAGCGGGTACGGGGAGTGGCCGCTTTCGGTGAGCACTATGCCGGGGAGCACCTCAGGTGTAGCGAACGCGAGGATCGGCCGCAAATGCCTTTTTTCGAGCCTGTCCTGTGGACAACCGTCGAAACCTCTGTCCTGACAGCGACTTAGATCACAGAACTATTTCTTACCTGAAGGCACATGTTGCAACTGGGCGTGGCGGGGCGGGTGTTACAGGCCGAACATGAGTGACAGACCCATTCCTTGTCTGGTGGTCAGCGGCTTCCTCGGCAGCGGCAAGACCACACTTGTCCGCCAACTGCTCGACCAGGCCCAGGCCACCGGCTCCAGGGTTGCCTTTGTCTCGAACGAGCTCGGAGAGCTGGGGGTCGACCAAGCGATGCTGGGCGGGGGAGAGGAGGCCTTCGTCGAGCTCGCGGGGGGCTGCGTGTGTTGTGCGCTCAACGATGAGCTGTACGACACGCTCATCATGCTGAAGGAGCAAGTCGATCCAGACCGCATCGTCATCGAGACCTCGGGTGTTGCGATTCCTCATGATGTCCAGATCACATTCTGGCAGCCGCCCATCAGAGATTGGGTGAGCGAAGAGGCCGTGGTCGTGGTGGTGAACGCCGAGCAGCTCGACCAAGGGTTGGAGCTCAAGGGCACCTTCGAGGAGCAGCTGGAGAGCGCGGATCTCATTGTGTTGCACAAGGTAGACTTGGTCGACCCTGCTCGGGTCGAGCCGCTCAAGCAGAAGGCGGCGACGTACAATCCGGGCACACCGGTGGTTGCGGCTTCATTCGGTGAGGTGGATCCGCGCCTTCTGCTCGCTGAGCGAGGACCGCGAGAAGCGGCGCCTGCCCACTGTCATGAAGAGGGCTGCGACCACCACCACCATCACGAGTCGTTCGAGTCGTTTGAGGTCGCCGTCGCCCCAGGGCAGACCCAGCAGGCGGTGGAGGCTCAGCTACGAGCGCACGGGGCTTTGCGGACCAAGGGGTTTGTTTCGCTGGACATCGGCCCGGCCTTGGTCCAAGGCGTTGGCCGCCGAATTGAGTTCTGTCCGCCGCCCTCAGGAGTTGACCCGAGCATGCTCGGTCGGGTGGTCGTGATCCGTCGGGTTGAGTGAGGACCGTCGCCGGGGTACATTTCCGCAGTTCGAGGCGGCCGACCCATGAAACTGAATGGACGAATTCTCTACCTTACGGAAGACCCCCAGCAACTCTCTGCCCAGCTGGGCGGCGACGACCTGCAGCTGAGCATGAATGCGGACATGCACTACGGCGTGAATACCGACGCCATGATCAGCGGTCGCGCATGCACGCTCGGCTACACGCCCGAGATCTTGGGACCGTACTTCCTCGAGAACTTCAAGGAGACGGTGGCCAAGGACGACGTCCGGACCGGCGGCTATCAGGTCATCGTGGGCGGCGACGCGTACGGCTCGGGCTCGTCTCGGGAGGTCGCCGTGGTCGCTCACCAGGGCGCGGGCATTGAGCTCGTCGTTGCGCGGAGCTTTCAGAGAATCTTCCAAGAGAACATGGTCTACGCGGGCATGCCCTTCACCACCGACTACGGGGTGGTCGACAGGCTCCGCGCGGGCGAGGAGGTCGACGTGTCGACCTTCTTTGATGAACTCCCACCATTCTTCAATCAGGTCGCCAAGGCGGGCGGATTGCTCCCCTACGCCAGCGACTGGCTGGCCGGGCAGGTGGACCCCTGGTACGAGACCCAGACGACCTCCCGACCGCTGAACGTGGTCGAGAAGATTGTGGCGGCGCGTGCGTGGGCGGGCGGCAGGCCCGGCGAAGGGGCCGGCCCCCAGTTTGGCATCTCCAGCGTCGGACCGGGCGATCAGGTGCTGTGCCGTGCGGGCTTCAGGGGCATGCACGAGTACACAGCGGGCATGGTGATGGATCTGTACGAGAAGGCCTTCGGGCGGGTACCGGTCCAAGAGCCCGACCTCTGTGCGGCCTTCGAGGATCACTTCGTGCTCATCGATGAGCCCACTGTTCCTGAGGCGGTCAAGTCGTCCCGTCTGGGCCCCGCTCGGCAGCTCGCCGCGGAGATGGTCCAGGCCTGTGAGTCCCACGGTATTCGTCTGCATGGACCCGGCCGCGCGCACCAGGCGGGTGTCTGCCACCGCATTGTGGTCGAGGAGTATGCTCGGCCGGGGGATGTGGTCGTGCTCACAGACTCCCATACGCCCACAGCCGGGGTGCTCAACGCGTTCGCCTTTGGCGTCGGCTCGACGGCGATGGCCTTCGCGCTGCGTACCGGCCTCATTCCCGTCACGGTGCCCAAGGTGGTGCGGGTGGTCGTCTCGGGCGACGCGAAGGGCATCTTGAGCCCCAAGGACTTGGTGCTGCATCTCATCGGCGACCCGTACTTCCGCGAGGAGCACTGGCGGACCGGACCCACCGACACCTGTGTGATTCAGCTCGGCGGACCCGGGCTCGACCAGTGGAATGTCGACGAGCTGAGCGTCATCACCAACATGACGGTCGAGGGCGGCCTGATGACCGGTGTGGTTGAGCCCTGCGAGCCGCTGAGGGTCTTCCTCAAGGAGCGCCGGGGTGAGGACTATGCCGACTGGATGGTGGCACCCGACGAGGGCGCGACGTACGAGCGGGTGATCGAGGTCAACCTGGATGAGGTGCCCCTCACCGTGGCCACGCCGGGAGACTCGCGAAATCGAATGAGCCTCGACGAGGCCTCGGATGTCGACATCCACAACGTGGTGATTGCCAGCTGCACGGGCGGCTCTATCTCGGACCTTCGAGCTGCAGCGGACGTCCTTCGCGGTCGTCAGATTCGTGAAGGTGTGCGCGTCACTGTCACCCCGTCGAGCGAGGTCGTGGCTCGAGAAGCGGAAGAAGAAGGCCTCCTGTCCTTGTTTCGTGATCTGGGTGTTGTGGTGTCACCACCCGGCTGCGGAAGCTGCATCGGCAACGGTCCCGGCGTGCCCTTCGAGGGGGAGACCACCGCCAGCACGACGAACCGCAATTTTGACCGCCGAATGGGTGCGCCCGGGCCGGTCTACCTGGTCAGTCCAGCGGTAGCAGCAGCGAGCGCCATCACCGGCGTGCTCACCGATCCCCGCCGGCTTTAGGAGCGGGAATCGCGGCCTGCGCCGCGCGGTCTACAGTCTGCCTGACATTTACCTGACACGTCACAGACCTGTCACACACGACCCAAGGTGGGGCGCTTAATGGGCGCTCCGATCGGGACTTCCCCACCCGACACGAGGTTTGTATGCGTTTGATTGTTCCCCTGTTTGCCCTCGCCTGTGGCGGTAGCATCACCGATGGTGTGACCGACACGGAGCCCGAAATCACCCCGCTTCCAGAGACCTCTGATGAGGACTCGGCGGATCAAGACGCTCCTGCAGAGAGCAACCCCGACGGCGATGCGGTGCCCGGTGAAGACGCCGATGCTATCGATGCGCTCGGCGCGCTGACCGGGATCGAGATCGAGGTCACCTACGAGACATGGCGTGATGATGCGCTCGTGTGTGCGAAGGAGGTCGCCGTCACCGGCACGCCGTACACGGGCGAGTGCGAGGGCTGTGCCTTTGCCTTCGACATCGAGGGAACGCTGGTCGAGGACAACTCGGAGAGCGACTGCTACGTTTCGGACTACCGCATGCTCCGCACGGACGGTGCGGTCGGCAGCATGGTGCTGGCCTACGCAGAGCTTCTGGAGGTGGACCGCTGGGGTGAGATCAACACCTACGCTGATGCCGTCTTCGTGACCTATTCCTCCACCGGATACATGGGCTACGGCGGTACCTACGAGTACACGCGTGTCCTGAGCCACGCGGAGGGTGGTGATGATCCGGGCGTGTTCCGACTTGACGGCACCGACTTCGTCTGGGGCGGGGACTTTGAGACATCGGTCAACGGTGAGGACCAGCTCGTGTCATACTGCGGTACCGGCACCTCCTCGACGTGGACCGGCGATGAGCCAACCGGCATCTCGTCGGCACGAGAGGAGGTCTCTTGCTACGCCAAGCAGGTCGACCTGTGGGAGATCACGGTCGATGAAACCCAGACGGTCGACATCGCTGTCGATACGGTGAGCGCGGACACCACCTTTGATCCTCGGGTCATGGTGATGAACACCGAGGGATGTGTGGTGGGCTCAGCCGACGACTCCTTTGAGTGCAGCTATCCACCGCCGGCCTACAGCTGCCCGGCCGTCAGCATGGAGCTTGAGCCTGGGACCTACACGATCTTGGTGACCAGCTTTATCGACGGGTGTGTCGATGGCGTCGATGAGGGCGAGTACAAGCTCCGGGTGGACTCGGAGACGCCCATCCGGCCGACCCTCGTTGAAGATGACATCTATCGCTACGAGCAGATTCCGACCGCGACGGACTACCGGGCGGCGGGCACCCTGCTGACCGAGTAAGGACGTTCGATCAGGGCCAGAGTGTTAGGCTCGAGCGATGCGCGAGTTTGACCTCATTGTCTTTGGTGCGACCGGGTACACCGGTCGCTTGGTGGCGGAGGCCCTCCTCGAATTTCCAGAGGAGGGCCTCCGCTTTGCCATAGCGGGTCGGAGCGAGGACAAGCTCAAGGGCATTCGCTCCGAGCTGGAGGCACGGTTTCCGGCTGCGCGTGACCTGGCCGTCGTCACCGCCGACGTGGAAGACTCCGAGTCGATGCGTGCCATGGCTCGTCGAGCTCGCGTCATCTGCTCCACCGTGGGTCCCTACGCTCGGCTTGGCGACGCGGTGGTCGAGGCCTGCCTTGCGGAGGGCACGGACTGCTGCGACCTCACGGGTGAGGTTCACTGGATGCGAAAGAACATCGACGCTCACCATGAGGCTGCGCGTGAGCGCCAGATCCGCATCGTCCACGCGGCTGGTTTTGACTCCATCCCCTTCGACATCGGGGTCTATGCCTTGCAGAAGGCGGCGATGGAGCGCCTGGGAGGACCGGCCTCGACGGTGAGGACCATCACCACGCGCCTAAAGGGCGGCTTCTCGGGAGGGACGGTGGCCTCGATGGCGCTCCTGTTCGACAGCATCAAGCGCGACCGCAGCGTGCTCCGATTGATGGGCAACCCCTACGCGCTGGACCCAGGCTTTGCGGGGCCCGATCAAAACGACAGTCGCGCGGTATGCTTCTGGCCGACGCACGAGGCCTGGACGGCCCCCTTCATCATGGCGGGCTGCAACACCCGCGTGGTCCGTCGCTCCCATGCACTCTTGGGTCGTCCCTGGGGCGATGACTTCTCCTATGCGGAGGCCATGGGTACGGGCCGTGGGGCACAGGGTTGGCTGCGTGGCCAGCTCATGCGGCTTGGACTGGGTGTGCTCGTCGCGGTGATGGCGATACCGCTGACCCGATGGATGGCTGTGGGCACCCTCCTGCCGCGGCCAGGCGATGGGCCCTCCGCCCATGCCCGGGCGACCGGGTACTTTTCGGCGAGGGTCGTGGGAACCCGCGGCACCGAGCGCCTGAGTCTCGACGTCATCGGAGAGGGGGATCCGGGCTACCTCGCGACCTCTCGGATGCTTGCCCAGGCGGCCGTTGCGCTCGCTAAGGATCCACTGCCGGCCACCTACGGGGTGCTCACGCCTGGCGGCGTCATGGGCGAGGCGCTGCTGGCCCGGCTGCCTCGGGTGGGCATTCGGTTTGAGGTCAGAGACTGAGCGTCGCGTACAATCACCGTATGAGCCTGAGTCGCAAGCTTGGATTTACGCTGACGGCCTTCGTCGCGGTGGTGCTGGGCATGGAGCTGATCTGCCGCCTCCTGGCGCCTGCGGGCGGACTCATGCAGGGTGCACTCGAGCCGACAGAGGGGGACGCCCAGGCCATCTATATGCGCGGCTCGCCGTACCTGCTCTGGGAGCTTGCGCCGGGCGAGCGAGAGGGCCCTGGTGGAAAGGTCTCCGTCAATGCGGCGGGCTTTCGTGACCGCGCACGAGGGAGCAAGGCTGGGCCGCGTGCACTCGCGCTAGGAGACTCCAGTGTGTACGGGTTCGGCGTGGGCGACGACCAGGTGTTTACCGCTCGTCTGGAGGCCTCCCTCGGTGGCGCGGAGTTTATCAACGGAGGCGTTCCAGGGTACTCCTCGACCCAAGCGCTAAACCTCCTCTGGGGACGTGGTCTTGCCCTCGAGCCGGACCTCGTGCTGGCGATGACCTTGTGGTCAGACAACAACTTCGACACCTTCGTGGACGCCGATCAGATCGCCACCTACGCCGCGTGGCGACGCTCCGGAATTGCATCAGTGGAGGCGTTTCTAGAGCGCTCTGCCATCTACCGGAGCTTGGAGTATGGCATGCGAAAGCGTGAGCCTGGTCGGGTGGGCTGGATGGAGCTCAAGCGCCAACCACCCAGCGGAAAACGACGCGTCCCGATCGAGCAGTACGCGCGCAACCTCCGGGAGTACTGCTCAACTCAGGCGAGCCGCGGCGGCGGCGTTGTGTTTGTGATCTTGCCCAATCGAAATGACCTCACGGGTGCGGAGGCCAACCCACCCTGGGTGCCTTACCGGCAGGTAATGCGGGAGGTCGCTTCGAGCTGCGGCGCTCCCCTCGTCGACCTCCCGCAGGCCTTCGCTCGAGATGGTCGGCCCCACCTGTTTCTCGACGAGATGCATCCGAGCCGAGCCGGCCATCAGCTCATGGCCGACACCATCGCGGCGACGCTGAAGCAGGTAGGCTGGCCGGATCGACCCCTCCGAGTCTCGGTGCCGACCGGCCCGCTGCCTCAGGTTGCGGATCCTTTCGAGGGGAAGGGGAATCAACTGGGGCTCTTTGGGGGTTAGGGGCGGCGTGAGCGCGCACGCGCCGGGAGCGTAGATATGGCGAGGTGGATGAGCGGGGTGGCGATAGCCGTGCTGGTAGGCTGCGGTGGAGCGGAGGACGAGAAGGGCACGGAAGAGTCGGCGGATCTCCCCGAACTGCCGGACGATGACGGGCTGAGCAGCACCGATGACTCTGGCGATGGGGCCTCGGATGACGACGGCGGCCCAGCAGACGACACGGACATTCCGGAGGGGCTCAACGGCGTCGTCGTGGACCCACCGAAGCCGGCGCCGGACTTTGTGGCGACCAACCTGGACGGGGCGGCTCGCGGGCGGGATGACCTCACCTACCGACCGACCGTGATGTGGTTCTATCCACTGGCGGGGACGCCGGGTTGAACGCTGGAGGGTTGCGGGTACCGCGACCTCTATGAAGACTTTGAGGCCTTGGGCGTGCAGATCGTGGGGGTGAGCTTTGCCGAAACCGGCACGCTCCAGGAGTGGTCCGACGATCAGGGCTTTCAGTACGAGCTGTGGTCCGATGACGCCAAGCAGCTCGCGATCTACTACGGGGCGGCGACCGCCAGCTCCTTCGTGCCTAACCGGGTGACCGTGCTCCTCGATGCCGAGGGAAATCAGCTGCTGAGCTACAGCGTGGGGTCGATCGCGTCTCACCCCCGTGATGTCCTCGAAGACGCCCGCGCTCTCTTCGGCGACTAGGCCACGGCGTCCGTCGACGCGGTGGTCTTCATTCCTCGGCTCCATCAGACCAGTCCTCGCCAAAGACCTCTCGGCAGACCTCGTCGCGGGTCACGGGGCCCTCGGTCTCGAACAGGCACTCCGCAATCTCGCGCCAGGTGTCGTCGGCCACGGGCAGGAAGTCCTCGTCACACTGCACGGGGAGGATGTTGTCGGCCTGGTGGCAGAGCGTGCGCGAGTAACAACCGTTCCAGATGATGAACTCATCGTAGAAGCACTCCGCAAAGTCGATGGGGTCAAGCTCGGTGTCCCAGACGTCCCAGTCTTCATCGGTTGGGCCGGGCGTGGAGTGAGTGACGATGATGACGATCGCGATGTCGTCTTGCTTGTACTCCTTGATTCGCTCCATGCGCTCCTCGGTGGGGTTGTCGAGGCGGACGATGCGGTGGCGAGGGTAGTCCCGCCGAAGCTTGATCTTCACGTCGCCGCACTTCTTATCGACCGTGTCGCCGGAGTCCCGGGGCCCGGTGATGCAGATGAGGTAGATGACCTTTCCGTCGGTGTCGTAGTCTTCGAGCGGCGCGTCATCGGGTGCGGCGGTGTCCTCGCCGATGCCCACCTCGTCCATGAAGGCATCGGCGTCGTCGTCCGCGGTCTCCATCATCGAGGTGCCGTACAGGCCGTCATCCATCCCATCCTGGGCGTGGGCATCTTGGGCGACCAGAGCGAAAGCAAGCGCTGCGGCAAGCGGAAGAACGTGATTCATGGAAGCTCCCTTGGTGTTCGATGGGGTGAATGTCCAGGGGGCGCACAAGGAAGGACGGATCGCGTCCAGGAGCCCATTAGGCTCGAGGCCATTTTTTGTCCTGTTATCGGGAGGCCTCGGGGCGGTTTGCGCTGGTGCGTACCGCCATCACGCGAAGAAGAGCGCCGGTGCCGTTGCGGTGGGTGCGTCTGGCCTCAGCGCTGCTGAAGCACATGCTCCACGCGGTCGAAGAGGCCGTCGGTGTAGTAGAGGTTCCCAGGAATGTACCCCAGGGAGGTCTTGGCCTGGTTGAAGGCCGCGCGTCCCAGAGTGTGCTCCCCTCGCTGCGCATGAACCCAGCCTTCGAGGAGTCGTAGATCGATGGCCGCTGTAAAGCGTGCATCGGTCGCGATGCGCTTGCGAGCGGCCGTGAGGTACTCCATCGCCTTGTCGGTCTCGCCGAGCAGCAAGTGGAAGTGTGCAAATTGACTCAACTGCACCTCTCGGCGAACGCTGTAGGCGCCTTCCGGAATCGGTGGCATGGCCTCAAGGGTTGAGCGTGCGACGTCGGTCTGGCCCGTCCGGAGGGCCTCCGACAGCACGGTGCTAGACCTCAGGGTGGTGACCAAATCCTTGAGGTAGGCAATCCCCAACATCTCGGCATTCGCGTTGGCCTCATCGAAGAGCTCGGCGGAGGTTGCGGCGCTGCCGAGCCGCGCGACCCGTGCGGCAGCCAGGTAGGTGCCGGCATAGACCTGATTCAGGACGTGCCCTGCACGCCGTGCACGCAGAAGGGCCCACTCGAGCAACTCAAGAAGCTCCGCCGTGTGGCCCAGCTGTACCATGGGCATGGCGAGCGAGAGCGCATAGGTGGTCGTGGTGTCGCCGAAGCGGATGGCTTGGTTGAGCGCGCCCCGAAGGCAGCGGTACCCCGCAACGAAGTTGAGGGAGTTGCACTCGGCCTCCCCTAGGCTGTAGTCGATGACGGTCTGGGCCACAGTGGACGATGGCTTCCAGGCCCGCTTCCCCTCTCGCGCATGCCTCAACGAGGCCTCTGGCTGATGGGTAAACTGAAACAGCCGGGCCATAAAGCCATGCACTGCCGCCTTCAGCTGGGGGAGCCCCTCGGTCTCGATGGCCTCGAGGACCTGCCGGCCCACCACCTCGGCCTCACCGAACCGTCCCGTGGTCCCGAGCGCGTAGGCGAGGCGGAGCTTGCGAGTCAGCCCGCGCTCCGGGTGGCTGGATTCCAAAATCTCCACCGCCTCCTCGATGAGCTTGAACCCCTCCTCCCGGTCTCCTTCTGCCATCTTGACGTCGCCCAGTAAGCCGATGACTTGGGCGCGATCTTCAGGGTCGAGGCGAGGGATCTGGAGGACGTCGGTCATGGCCTGCTTAGCGACCGTGACCATGCCGAATTCCAGGAGCACCTGCGAGGCGGGCTCGATGAGCTGAGCGGCGAGCGCGCCCTCGCTTCGGCGTGTCACATAGAGAAGCGCAGCCCAGAGGTCCGCGTTGAGCGAGCGAATTTGTTGGCTGACGCTCTGGTTGGTGATCTCGGAGATGCGACGCAGGTTGTCGTAGTCGATGCGCTCTGCCATCCAGAGGGCATGCCGAAGACGGAGCGCATCGATGTTCTTGGTGGCCTGGGTTTGCTGCCCTAGGAACGTCCGCACCGATGCAAATACACGGTACTTCGTGCCCTGAGGAGTCTCGGTTACGGAGAGCCACGAGGCCTGCTGGAGCTGGTTGAGGACGTCGTGGACCCACGGCGAATCGGGCGGAAGTTGTATGACGGTCTCAGCGGCCATGAGGGTGAAGGGCGCCTGAAACACCGAGCACTGGACGAGGGCATCTTTCTGCCATGGCTCCAGCACGGACCAGCTCCAGCTCAACATCTCCTGAAGCGCATCACGGGTTCGGTGGCTGGACACCACCAACTCATCCGCCACGTGCTGCGCGCCGGCCGAAGACACCTGAGCGGCGGCAAGCTCGATTCCGAGCGGGAGGCAGTCCACCGCATTGACGATCCTGCGCAGGATCATCGGGTCAGTGTTCGTGGTCTGGTCGGTTCTTGCCATGAGCAGATGAACGGCGTCGGACTCACTGAGCGGCGTGATGTCCCGCTGAATGGATCGATGGTTCTCGGTTGGCGGGACGCCGGTGACGAAAAAACGGACCTCGGCATTGACGCCGGCCCACTCGTGGACGAGGTCGATGGCCTCTGGAGCGATTCGGGAGATGTCGTC